>CAZSUM010000018.1:0-2215 GCA_964610015.1 uncultured Lentisphaeraceae bacterium | reverse complement strand
CATGATATTGACGATCACACCCGGAAGATTTGCACCCGCCATGTAAGAGAGTCCCTCTTGCATTAAGCTCATGCCCGGGCCAGATGTTGCGGTCATCGCGAGACAGCCTGCCGCTGCCGCCCCGTAGACCATGTTAATTGAAGCGGTCTCACACTCCGCCTGCAGAAACTCGCGTCCAACGGGCGGAAACCAAGCCGCCGCCGCATGCGCAATTTCACTGGCAGGTGTAATGGGATAGCCGAAATAAACATCACATCCGGCATAAAGCGCACCAATGATAACAGCCTCATTGCCTTTTATAAATTTGGTCATTCTCAAATGCTCCCTCAACGAATCAACATTCGTCGATCTTGCCTTACGGTTTTTCGATTACAATCGCATAGGGTTCAGGACAGTTGTAATAGCAAATGCCACACCCGGTACACCCCTCGCCCAAATACTCAGCCGGTTTTACCCCACGACTGTTGAGCCGCTCGGAAAGTCGTAAGCATTTTCTAGGACAGGCGTTGACACACCGACCACAACTCTTGCATTCATCCGCAGTGATGATCGGACGAGGTTTCTTCTCGTCATTTTCTCGATTCTTCTGTTCATCCATGTTCTTACCCCATCATTTTCAAATCATACCGTCACGCGTGGGACTCTTGTACGCACGCACGTTCGCTGCTTTTTGCACGATCCCAAAGCGCATCCAGTTCTGCCAAGGTACAGGCCTTCAGGGTTTTCCCCTGTTCCTTTACCTGACGCTCAACATCTCTAAATCGACGTGAAAACTTTCGGTTTGTGCTTTCCAAAGCTTGCTCTGCATCAATCTTAAGAAAACGACAGGTATTCACGAGGGAGAAGATCAGATCGCCCATCTCTTCCTCAATACGCTGTGTATTACCAGTCGCAACGACCTCCTGCAACTCGGCCAGTTCCTCATGAATCTTTGCGACCGCACCCGTTGCGTCCTTCCAATCAAAACCAACACGTGAGGCTTTCGACTGCATTCGTTGCGCTTTCAATAGCGCAGGCAAGGCTGCGGGAACCCCATCCAGCGTTGAGCGATCAGGAGCTTTCCCCTTTTCAGTTTGTTTGATCGTCTCCCAATTACGCAAGACCTGGCTTGTGGAATCTACTTTTTCTTCTCCAAATACATGTGGATGCCGTCGAATCAATTTTTCAACCAGTTCATTGGCCACATCGTTCAAGTTAAAACATCCCTGTTCTTCGCGGATTGCGCACTGAAAAACAACCTGCAACAGAACATCCCCTAACTCTTCACGATGTAGCTCAGGATCATCCAAATCGATCGCTTCCAATAATTCGTACGTCTCTTCCAACAAACAGGGCTTCAACGTTTTTAACGTCTGTTCGCGATCCCACGGACACCCATCAGGTCCACGCAAACGCTGTATGACTTCATCCAGACGAGAGACGCCATTCAATGGTCTCATCCTGTCTCCTCGCTTCCTTAAAACACAGCGGCCCCGTCTCTCTAATAAGACGGGGCCACACAACACAATCAAACGGTCTTATAGCCCTTTGTCCTCAGACGCGTAAAATCTGAGTCACGTCGTTAACCAATGCACCCGTGAATTCTGTCACACGCATATCGCATCCACTCACATCCTGATATTCAGTGAGAGGATTGGTCTTAACCATCACGCTATACCCGGAGTTCATCGCACCCTTGAGTGAGAATCCACTTCCAGCCACAGCCATGCAGAGGCGTTCGTGCAAACTATTCTTACGCGCAACCCGACGCCATCCCTCCCAGTTAGTGAAACAGAAGCTCAACAACGTCTCTTGTTGCACAATAAAGAGTTCAGAATCAATATCAGCAAAGGCGGCTTGCACCACTTCACTTTCTGCGCGTGTAACAAGCACGACCTTGATATTCTTTGCAATCAGTGCTTTGACAAAATCACGGAACCCGTCGGGTATCTCGCTCAGTGCACCTTTTAAGGCCTCACTGAACTGACTCTGGCACTCAGCGACAAAAGCCGGAACTTCAATACTCTTCTCCAACTTGTTACATAGGGCGTTCAAGCCAGAAGTGAATGTTTTACCGCCAAAATAGCGGAAATACTTCTTATCATCAACTTTGAGGCCTTCTTTTTCAAAACGCGCAAAGCAGATATCCTTCATCAGCGCGTGGCCTGGAAGCACCGCGAAATCGAGCTCAACAATCACACCTCTGGGCGGTTGGGCGGTAGCGGCATTAGTCATC
>CAZSUM010000017.1:7738-17773 GCA_964610015.1 uncultured Lentisphaeraceae bacterium | reverse complement strand
GCGCCCCCATTCATTGGCAGACTAAACGCGCCACCTCCGATCACGGGGTGGCGCATTTACTTTGTCAATCGACCCTGCCCTATGGGATGGTAGTGAAATTTATTATCAGTTGAAGGAGATTAGTTATGATATCTATACTGAATCGACACCGTATAGCGCGTGCTTTAGAGCCGGCTAGCAGACGCTTTCGGTATTTTCTATATAACATCAGAGATATTTTTGATCTCTTTTTGTTATGTTCGCGAAACACTAAGATAACGCCTTACGGCTTTAGCATTACTGGGTCTTCGTCAATCCATCACAAGAGAATGCAGGAAGGCACTTTTGAAACAGATGAAGTCAAATTGTTAATTTCCCTTTTGGCCGATACAGATGTGTTCGTCGATGTTGGTGCTAACATAGGGTACTTCACATGTCTGGCGCGATCTCTGAAGAAGAAAGTTGTTACAATAGAACCGCTGGCGCAAAATCTACACTATCTTTACAGAAATTTATACGGCAATCCCGGTCCAGACGTTGATATTTTCCCTGTGGGTCTTAGTGAAAAACCCGGTGTAGCCCGATTGTTTGGAGCATCCAGTACTGGAGCGTCCCTGCTGCAGAAATGGGCTGGCGCTTCCCAGAGGATATCGCGGTTGATACCCATCAGCACTCTGGACAATGTCCTAGGTGACAGATTCACGGGTCAAAAATTAATAATTAAAGTCGACGTAGAAGGTGTCGAAAAAGCCGTTCTTTCGGGGGCTACAAAGATCCTAAGAATGACACCAAGACCGATCTGGTTGATAGAAGTCTGCCTAAATGAATTCCATCCGACTGGTGTCAACCCGGATTTTCTGGCGACTTTCGAGACCTTCTGGAACCTCGGGTACGAGGTGACCTTAGCAGGGCCGAATAAACGAAAGGTTTCGAGGGAAGACGTGATGCGTTGGGTACGTACACAGCGAACAGATGGAGAGGGCATAAATTATCTTTGTTATTAAACGTTTAGATTGAATACTGGACAGAATCACGACGTTGTATGTTGCTGGCGCCGTCTGCGTATTGCCCTCGAAAAAGCGTCATTTTTCAACGTTGTTTCAGCCCCTGTCGCTATCCCGACTTTTCACTGTGAGGGGAACGGGGAGAAAGCATCTTTTTGTCTGGAGCCATCCCAGAAAGACCGGTGTCAAATGTTGCACTGGCTACTTACTGTCTGGCTGTTTAACGATGAGCTTCCGTGCCCCCCCTGCCTGGACTCGCAATACATGGTATAGACGGCTAAAGTTGAATAGTTCAGACCAACTGAACCGGTTCCGCTTTATAAAAAAACGGCAAGTTCCGAATATTTTCAGCATTTGCCGAAAAGAACGATACTCGAAAAACAGCAGAAAATCCCAAAATTTTGGACTTAATGTCTCGTGAAAACGAGACTTTGCCAAAGCAAAATCGTCCAGCGCCGCAAAGACAATCGTGGTCATTCCCTCAACTTTCCCACGACCGCTCTCGATAATATGGCTGGTCGTTAATCCCCAATGTTCAAAATCATATGCGACCGATGCGAATGTCGCTCCCATCACATCAGGATTAAGAAACAACACCATCGGCAAGTGTTTAGCAGAATCGGATGTCAACATCCAGGTGATCCCACTCGAGCACCCGACGAACAGGGTACAGTACTTGGACAGCTCGACGTTCTCGCGTAAAGACAAACAGGATCCGTCAATAATCTGCGGGTGTGGAGATTCGAACGGAATGTGAGTCGATATGATCACCGCCACGTCTGAGCGTTTTGTCACAAGATTTAACGCAACCGCAATGCCTTTCCCCTGATTCAGAGTGGACTGTCCACTCCCCGGAGCACACTCGAAAAGGATAACATGCTGAAATAACCGCAGTTTGTTCTGGGCCGCAAACTGCTCAACTTTCTCTCGTTCTTGATCAAGCAATAGGATCACAGGGTTCACAGGAACCGTGATCGAGCCAGGATAGTTACGGAACGTGGAAGAACGGGTGGTCCCATCAAAATTGCCGATGTTATCCGGATAGACTTGCGTATAAAAAATTTGATCGAATTCACCTGCAGCGCGCCTCTTTTCGGCTTCGCACTTAACCAGATCCCAAACCCCTCCCCGACATGTCGGTGATTCGCCATCTTCGTATACGATCTCCCACACATCGTCAACATCAGGGTTGTTGTCGATAATTTGACGACACTTGTAGCTGATAGCCCAAGTCAACCGGCACCCGGGAAAATCCTTCTTGATCTGCCTTGCAATCGTTGTGGCCATGAGGCAATCGCCATTGGCCACCAAATGAACGAGCAGAATGCTTACTGGATTCATGACAGCATCTTCTCCGCAAGCTCATCAAACCCGACTCTCGGATGCCATCCGAGCGCATTGATTGTGGAAGGATCAGAAACGAGCGTACGATACTCAGATATGAATCCATCCGACGCCACATCAACGAAATCATGCCAATCTTTCCCAATCTTAGCGAAGCAGATTTCCAGCCAATCTTGAATCGAATAGGCCAAACCCGTCCCGATCGTCGCCTCGAAGACATTATCCTGATTGACCAGCGTAAAGATGCCTTCAACAATGTCGCGGGCGAAAGCAGCCTCTTTCCTCACAGCAATGTCGCCAATCCGAATGCGCTCATGACTACCCTGTTTGATCCGCTTGACAGCCTCGGCAATCATCTTACATAAATGATCTGGTTTACGTAAGGGACTTTCATGATGGAACAAATAACCGACATAAGCATTGATGCCCAACTGACGATAGTACCGCGCCGCATACGCCGAGTGAATCCGGGAGACAGCATAGGCGCTCGAAGCAGAGAAAGGATCCTTCTCGGAAATCGGCTTGCCCGTATTTTCGAACTGCACACCGCTACCCGTAATAAAGACACGACAATCGGGACAATGTCGCCGAACGGATTCTAGTACATTGAGAGTGCCCGTTGAAATCGCCGCATGATTCGCGAATAAAACCTCATGACGTGTTGTCGAAATGGCCGCCAGATGAAAAATATACTCCGGCACAACCTTTTGCACCAAATCCTCAATGAATTGAAAATCAGCAACATCACCAGCAATACAGTCGTCGTTTTGCGACAGAGCCACACCCAATACGGAGATACCCCTCGACTCACATTTCCTTCGCAAATAATAACCGTCCTGCCCATTCGCCCCTAAGATTAACGCATTCATGCCTTAACCACACTCTTTTTGATGAACACAAATGATGCAAAAGTATACCGATATTTTTGCATATAACAAAAATCATACTCGTTGCAATCCCATTCCGGTGCAAGTCCATAAAGTTCACATTCGGGGATTGCCTGCATAAGTCGTACTAACAGATCGTTCTTTGTATAAAACCTGCAATCGACATCCGGAATTTCAAAGCCTTTCACATAGTCATTATGGAAGTCACATGTCAGGATTGCAATTCCCCCCGGCTTAAGCAAATCGGCGATATCACGCACAAAGCCCTCATCATCCACGACGTGCTCTATAACAGACGTCGAGATCACCAGATCATATGATGCAGACAGAACACTTGGCCGCGTCTTAAATGTCGTTAAATCATAATTGATATTCGGATCAATCGCATCGATCATAAAACCCATCTTCTGCAAGGCGAGAAATGCGGTATCCTCAAAAGCGCCAACAGAAAGCAAACGGCATTCTTTTCCAAACGATTCAGCCAAATGCACGGCTGTATCAAATACAAACCCCTGTTGCACATTCGCCTCGGAAATCTTTTTTTGCATAATCTCCGGCACGAGTCTCCAAAGGAAGTTGACCGCACTCGTATATTGAAGCCGTGCCTGATCATTCAGTATCCGATTGAAGCACACCTCGTCTTTCACAGCCGAACGATAAACATCCTGCGTGAATCCAGCGAAACCGAAGGCGCTCTTTCGAGTGATCCACGGAGAAGAATATCGTGCTGTTAACCCGTACAACAGTGACAGCGGCAATTCGAACAACCTCTTCAACGGTGACGGGCATCGTGCAACTAACACACTTAATCGGCTCAACGACACTTCACGCAACCTCTTCAACGACAAATATAGATTGACATGCGCGCTCTTCTCGTCAGTCAAACGTTTTTTTCTTGCAGGCTCCTTAGCGAATATGTCACTCATGATTCTTTCATAATCCCATACAAGATTCGCGGGACTCCATTCCTCACGAAGATGGCCAACAGGTATTATCCCGTTCTTGAGAATCTCCCTGATCGAATGATCTTCAATACAAATGCTGGGAAAACACGTAAATAGGTGTCGGAACATACTACTTTTAGTGATGGCAACAGGACGATTTACAGCAAGTGCCCAATCGGTTGCACTAGCGATCCCTCGTTGCTCTTGATAAGCATATAAAAAGACATTGATGTCATTCACAGCAAGAAACGACAGCAGTGCTTTCTCGTCTAAATGGTGATGGGTGATATTCAAGCGAATACCGGACTTGACGACAGCCCTCCGGATTTCATCCGCAACTTTTCGAGCATGGACCCCATTCTCATCACCGTAACGGGCATACGAAATGTTCAGGTTTACAATAGCTTCATCGAACTCGGACTGAACCTGCCTGACAATGCGTTCAAACCCTTTTCCATTAGTTGCAAAACCAAAACTGCCGACCGTCACCGCCTCATTTGCCGACGCTATCAGATTGGTTCGCGGAACCAGTCGCCCCGTCTTATAAACAATCGGATTACGCAAAAGCAAGGTAGGATCCGGCGCGATGTGATAGTCGAACACAAGATTGTTGGCGAAATCGGCACTCGCCTGAAAAACCTCATGAATCGTTCCGATCTGAACTACATCAATCGCACCTGACTGTGCTTGTTGACAACCGTTCACATCCACACGATGCGCTATCCACGGCATCGTAGACGGATGATAATTGTAGATAACGGCATCCGGACGCAATCTATCGTAAATCTCCTTGAATTCGTCCCAACTGTCACACTCGCAATATACAAATTTAAAGCGATTGGAAGCGGTAATCGTTTTACCGACCATTCTTCCGAACTCATATACGCCGCATTTTTGCGCTTTATGGTTCACATACAAAATTTTAGCCGTCATATCATACCTTTAAACGATCTCTATTTCGGGTAAGGGAAAGATGAATTTTCCACCACGGGCAAGAAACTCTTTCTCTCGCTCGAGAATCGTGTGCTTGAAATGCCACGGCATGACGAGGAAATAATCAGGCTTCATCGCATAAGCCTCCTTCTCGGAGATGATCGGGATGTTCATTCCCGGCGTGAAGCAGCCGAACTTCTGCTCGTTCACTTCCGCGATGAACGGCACCTGTTTGGAAGTCAGACCGCAGAACTGCAAAAGCACATTGCCTTTTGTCGACGCGCCGTACCCAAAAATCGTCTTCCCGTCGCCGATGATAGAATCGATCAGTCGCACCAGGTTTTTACGGTGCTTGAACACACTTTCTTCGAAGTCACGATAAGGTCGAGGCGTATCCAACCCCATGTCATCTTCCTGCTGTAGCATCCAGTCGATAACCGGAGCGTTCGAGCGATAGGCGGAACTTTTCTTGCAGGCAGTTACGGCGAAACTCCCGCCGTTGATCGCATTCATCTGCACATCCACCACGCGCATTCCGCACGATTCGAGAAGATTTTTGATGACCTTGAAGGAGTAGAACTCCAAATGCTCGTGACAGATTGTATCGTACGAATGCGTTCGTAGCATGGACGGCATATAACTCTGCTCAAAATGCCAGACACCGTCGTCGGCAAGCACCGATTCGATGTCGCGCACAAAAGCCACTGGGTTCTCAAGGTCATAAAACATGGCAATCGACGTGACAATTTTGGCACGATCATGCGGGAACTTCGTTCGGAAAAGTTGCGCCGAGAAGAAGTCGGGTAACAGCGTTATGTCGTCAGTGTAATACTGAGCGAATTTCTTTCCTGTCGGATCAATACCCACCTTTCGGTGATGCCCGGAGTACGCCTTTAAGGACGTGGCATCGTTACTGCCGATGTCGATCACTAGATCGGAAGTCGAAAGGTTCACCAGCCGTTCCAGCGCGGCGATCTTGTTCGTCAGATGAACGACCATCGAAAGGTTCAGCCCAGACCGATATCCGTAGTTGTCTCCGTACATCTCGTCGAGACTGTAGGACTGTTTCAACTGCAACAGCCCGCTGTCAGGGCACCATACCAGATCCAGAGGGCCTTTTGTGACGGGCTCTGAGGAAGATTTTGGAAAAACACCCGTCAGGCATTGCTCACCCAGTGAAAGAACTGTTAACAGATTTGTACTGCCACTAATCCGACATCTGGAAATTTCACTGTACATGATGCTTATCCTTATTTTGCACAATTTTGACCAGCGCCTGATCAATCGCGTCTATACACTGATTCCGTTTGAGGTTCAAAATCGCCAACTGTTTAACCACCAGATCCTTCTGCGGCACAGGAACAGCCTCAAACTCGTATACCTTCTCCTGCTCATGCCATAGGTCGCAGTTTACTTTTGCCAACTCTGAAAAGACCTTCCCAAGCGCATCAACCCGCAAGCATCCCAACTCATTCCCAACTTTCTTATAGATCTTGTTTGAAAGAAAAGTTAGCTTTTCTGGCGCAATCTCGCCCGAAATCGCACCGGCAAGAAAGGCGTCTATTTCCTCACAGAGTTGCTGCTCCTGCTTCTGGAGACTTTTCGTCTTGGCACAATCATCCGAGTGAATCTGCTTCAGTTTAACAATGGTCAATTTATCGCACAATGAACCCAGCGTTTCAGCCATAAAACCCCTATAATGAACAATTTTTATACCTTTTATCGAAGTTCAGCGCAACCAGATTTTTTGCAACCATACGTATGTCACACACTCGCGGTTAGTTGGGGTAGCGATCGTTGTTTTTTCTTACAATACCAGATTCTGAATCCCAAATGGAGAACTGCACATCCCAAAGTAGCGATTGAGAACCCAAACATCACCTTCAAAAGAAAATCAAGGCGAGCAGCCTTCAATGATGCCATCCATTCAACCCAGCCAGTCGGCAACAACCCATAAAAAAACGAGTAGCCTGTCAATCCATACAAAAGCAAACTCTCAATCCCTGATATCAAAATAAAGTAGCTGATAAATCCGAAACGACCGCAGGCCATCTCAAAATTGGAGAAACAGCCGCATGCCGCACGCACAGCTAAGATAGCCGTCAACAAAACCATTTGCGAAACATAGGGCACATAGTCTGCCCATGTAGTAGAAAGCCCCAACAACCATCTCCCGGAGAACTTAAAAACTGTAGCCAGAAGCAGTCCACACGCGAGCGTCCCGCCCATCGCCTGCCACAGCAATCGGTGAGACCGTCCACCCTGCTCATGGTTTTCTGCAGCCAGAGGAAACAGTACAAAAACGAGCGTCATTCCTGCATAGGCACCCGTTTCGGCAAACCGGGAAATCATGTAATACCCAGCCGAATCCATATTGGGAAGTCGGTGGCGAATCACAAACGCCTCCACCATCACCTGGATCGCACCTGTAACAACAAACATGGCTACAGGGATTGTGTATCGCACCATCGGCCGCCAATCCACCTGCCAGTATGGCTCAGAGCGCACCTGCCGTCCAAGCTGTCGCCTAAGGCCGAAGAGCGAAATACAAATTGAGAGGATGGACGGAAGAGTCTGCCCAACAAAATAGCCGGAAAGCGCACGAATCGGCATGCAGACCAACATCGTGACCAGACGAAGCGGAGCGGCTAGAAAGCTGCCGACAGCAATAAACCGAAATCGCTTCAACGCCTGTAACGCACTACCAAAAATAGGGGTTAGTGCCCCAATCACGCCACACGAGACAACTAACATTCCCAGACGTCCGTCCTGCACTCGAATCCGTTCAAACACCAGCGGCATAAAAAAATGCGCATAAAAAAGGGTTCCCACAAATATCAGTGCCGCCAACACAAACACATCACGTAACAACCGCTTGACTTTTCCGTACTCTCCATGTGTTGCATAGGTGTTCAAAAATTTTGTGAACGGCACCAAAAGAATTGTCAGAGGCAATCCCAAGACTCCGCCCACCTGCGCGAGCGGCAACAGCGCACCCAATTCTGACTGAGGAACGTATTTCGGCACCAGCCACAACCCCACGAAAGCATTGATGACATCCCCAAAACGCTGTACCATGAACATGATAATGGCATACCACCAAAGGGGTCCCAGCCTTTGTTTAATCTTGTCTTTCATCCGAAAGATCATGCCCCAGCTCCAGAAACAGAGGCGCGTCTCTGCATCGCTTGGCTGATCAATGCCCACAAAATCACGGCTAGCGAAACAAGGATACTCACCAGCAACGCACGTGGAGAACGTTTATATCTTAAGACCACCTCATGTTCACCAGCAGGAACCAAAACAGCTCGCCATACCGCATCTGCAACATATCGAGGCACAACCTGATTGTCTACCAGCACTTCTTGCCGTTCATCCACACGCTCGTTGAAGACCAGCAACCCCGTTGCTTTAGCGTTCACTCTCACCCGTGTGGCAAGCACGCCTGGCAAAAGGCGCTCCGCCAAAACGTCAACCTGCGCTCCTGTGGCGGCTGTTGGACCACCTGCTATCACAGGTGCATCTGAAACGCTCTGCTTGCTCTTGGTCAGCGCCTCGACTTGCCGTTCTGGCGATACATCGCCATCCCACATTGTCATGAAGCGCGGGGCTGACGGTGCGGCTGTCAAAGCCGCTAACGTATACGTCTTATCTCCCAGTTGTTGAACTTGCCGTACCCGATCACCACTCACCTCAAAATTCAAAAGCGGGCGTAAAACACCGCCCCGCACAAACCCTTCAATACCCTTCGTCGGAATAATTACCGATTGCGCCCCCAGTATCCACCACAGCCGCACGGGATCTTTCTGAAATTCGCGAAAAAGGCGGCCATATGGGCCCTCCATCTCTTCTGCCGCTGGTGCCAAATTTCGGATGCCATTGAACGTCAACGATGAGCTGAACCAATCATGGCCCGTTGCATTCTGCTGGGCGTAGTTGACGACATTCGGAACTCTGTTGCCAGCCTGTGCCTTGAGCGCTTTTACAACAGCATTTTCACGATAAAAAGGTTCTAGATCTATTACACGCACGTATCGCCTGGCCACCTCGCACTGGTCTAGACACAGCCCCCCCAGCAAACAGCAACCCAATATCACTCGCGACCATTCACTCTGACGACGAAATCCAACAGCCACGATCGCGATCAGGATCAGAAAAGCAATCCCTGTTGCCCGGGCAAAATTTCGTACGGTGTATCCCCCCAATCCTTCTGCAATCTGACCGAGGCCAAGTGCTGTCACGTGATAGACGATGGCAGGTCTAGCCAACAGGGCCACCAACGATCCCACCAGCAGAAACGAGGTCACCCCAATAGCCGTCCAGAGCAACTTACGCCTCACCAAGCCATCCTGATCTTTTAAAAAAATATGGAAACCAAAGCCTGCTAAAAAGGCCGTAGACAGCTCTACCAAATGCATAAATTTAACCGGTGCGCGAATATACCCCATGTAAGGAATCGAATAAAACAACCGATAAAAAGGCGTGTACCGTCCAAATGCCAATACGAGACAGATCAACCACACACCGCACCAGAAGGTGATGTCGGAGTAGACAGAGGACGGAGGACAGAGGACGGAGGACGGATGTAGGGGCGTAACCTCTTTCGTCCGCCTGAACGAGAACCAGGCGAACACCGCGAAGAGAGCGAAGAGCAGAGGGACGAGCCCGAGGTAGACCGTGTGTTGACGATAATTCGGCATCATACGCCCTTTTTGAAAGACCTCGGCGACCGGACGTCCCAGCCGGCCCCAGTAAGGGTAAGGCGCCTGCATGGAGTCATTACCGAATACACCGGGAACAATAAACTCCAACATATCTTCCGGCGGCAGACTCCAGTTTGTGGCAAAAATCCACCGATCATGCTTCTGGGCTTCCGTCATTTTAACGGATTTCCCTTCCGCCTTCTCAACCGTTTCTTCCGCTTATTGACCGCCCCTCGGCGGC
>CAZSUM010000017.1:0-7728 GCA_964610015.1 uncultured Lentisphaeraceae bacterium | reverse complement strand
TGTCACACCCGCAATTTGCGCGTCACGCCCAGCGATCTGCGTTGTCACCGCCGACCGGATACCGGCAAACCCCGCCAGCACCACAACCAGCACCGACATTCCGAACCTTGGCCAGACGTGAATCGCGGTATTCCAGTAGCCAGAGCGGCCTATCGCTACTTTGATGACTCGCGACTCCCGACTCCCGTCTCCCGTCTCCTGCCCCACTTCTTCCGACCTCTGACTTCCGACTTCCGACTTCCGACTTCTATCGCACCCCGTCAACCACAACACATACGCCGCCGCCAGCGCTCCGACAAGCAGCAGCACGTCCGGTTGATACGGCACCCCCCATGCCAGAACCGCGCCCAATAGCGCAAAGTAAATTAACCGACGAGTCTCAAACCCGCGAGCGATCAACCCAAAAGCCCACACCGCACAAGAAAACATATGAAAATAACCGCGGTGCCCAGCACTGAAGAGCGTAAACGTATAGCCGCTGAATCCCAGTGCTAGGCCACCCAACCACGCAGCCAGCGGATGGACGCGTTGGGTCCTGAGATAGTAAACCGCACCCAGCATCAAAATTAGGGAGTCCAAAAAATAGGTCAGTTCATGTGCATACAGCGGGTGCACCAAGAGCCAATAGAGGTTATGGGGGGTGAAGGTGCCGTTCATGAGCATTGATTCAACCTGCCCTGTCCGAAAAGGATAGGCAAAAAACGGCATGGAATCCGGTGCAATCAATCCGGCATATTTTCCTAGCACCGGCCAAAAGACAGCCAGCAACCCAACCACAGCCAAGGCGAATCCATACCCATTAAACCAACCAATTTTTGCAAGCATCGCTTTGATTTTCGTCATATCCGCCCGCCCTATTGAGATCGACTCATGATTTTTTATCTTACCATTGCGCGTAATCACTGCCTATTCAATTTTGTTTTAGTGCCCATCATCGCTCAGCGATTGGAGCGGAGACGAAGCGACTTCAAAATCAAACATCAAGGGCAAGTGATCTGAGAGTCTTACCCGTGGAATTTTAAAACGCACAGGGGTAATGGATGGGTCATAGCAGATAAAATCTAGCTCACGACAGGGGGCCCAACTTGGAAAAGTCGGCACATGTTTAACATTAGCACTCTTCAACCCTGTGGCCCGCAAAAACATGCGCATTTCCCAAACACCTGAGATCGTGTTGAAGTCGCCTGCTACCAATCGTGGTTTGCTACACCCTGCAATCAAGTCATGTAGGTCACTGAGCTGATGCTGGCGCGCACGGATACCCAATGCGAGATGTACGAGAAAAATCGTCACGTTTTCCAATTCTACCTCAATGGCTAGACTTTTGAATCCAGTTGCGAAGTCGTGAAATCGCGTATTTAAAATCGGCTGTCGCGCCAACACAGCATTCGCCTGCTTGTTTAAGATAGGGAAACGGCGCCCCATTCCATCATCCGGATATTTACTCCGGGAACGATAATAGAGCGACAAATCATTGGCTATCGTCTCGGCCTGATTCTGATGACTTGCCCGATAAGACCCCGCATCCACTTCCACCAGTCCAATAATATCCGGATTCATGTGACTGGCAAACCGCGTAATATTCGGAAAGTGAGAGGTCGTCCGGAACAAAGTTTCCAACCACGCAAATCGGCGTAATCGTCCTGTCCCGTACTGAATATTATGCAACAGCAATCGCATCCGTCCCCCTACTTGACCGGTAGCGTCGGCGTGAGCGCCTTCAGGTCGGTCCAGAGGGTTCCCTCTCCAGCGTGCAGGATACGAATACCGATCTCAGGATTCAATTGTTCTACGAACATCAGATCTGCCAGTGTAGAGGGATTTTTGAATACCTCTGCACGCAACTGCATACCATGGGCCTGCTCATTTGCGACCATAAACTCTGATTTAACCTTAGCAACACCCTGAATTTCGGTAATCTCAGCTTGCACCTCAGCTTTCTGAAGGTTGATCTTCGCAACCTCAAGAGCTGTATCAGCCTCGATCCCTGCGACTTCCTTTCGCATCCCGGCGGCAATGGTTGCCACAATTTTTTCACTTTCCTGATCAACCTGTTTTCTTAACTGCTCGATCATCGCGGTCTCAGTATTCAGTTCCGCCTGCTTACGAGCGGTTTCCTGACGCGACTTATTGGTCAGATCCTGCTCTTTTGCGAGGCTCGACTCCTGAATGGGGAGTAGAATCTCAGACGGGATCTCAACATGACGAATAATCGCGTTATGGATCACAATATGCTTTTCTTTGAGGACGCGGGTCAACTCTTCTGTCATCTCTTGCTGGAAGAGTTGACGCCCCTCGCCATCGATGAAATCACGTGCTTTATAGCTCGATCCCTTGATGCGTGAGATTGAGAGGACCTGCGGTAAAATAATCTTCTCAACCACAGCAGGTAGATCGCCATAGGCCATATAGATCCGCGAGATGTTTTCCGGCAACAATTCAAATTCCACCGTCATATCCAGTAGAATCTGAAACCCATCACGTGAGGGAAACTCAACAAACCGATCCAGCCCGAACGCAATTGACTCTGGGGTAACCGCGATCTGCTGATTGAAGGAATTCGGCAGACTAGGCGCATCCTGAGAACTCGAGACACTCTTTTTTGCTGACCCGACGTGTTTTGAAATTGAGCTTGATTTCATCCTCGCTGATTTCTCATCGGCTACGGCAGGCGCACTCAGCGCCTGTTGCGAAATAAACCCACGGTCGCGATTCTTTTCAAGATAAGCGTCGCGTTTTTCTTTCTGCGTTTGAATGGTGTTTTGCTGCAAAGAGTCCAATGCAGTACTGGCATTTGATATCTGGCCTTTTGTAAGAACCACACTCCCTGAACGACCGAGAATCGAGACCTGATTCATCCCGATTTCCAGCACATCCACCTGATAGGCCCTAGGGTTGATATAGTAAAGTCCCGGTTGTAATACTTCCCGCATGACCCCCTGTTGCCCGGCTTCAGCAAACTCACCTGTTTTGACCGGTGTCCCTGTCTGTGAGGTTACAATCCCAACATAGCCAATAGGAATATTAACCGCATCACGCAGCACCACATCAAACCTCTCGGGATTCAGGCGATAAATACCAGGCCCCAGCACATCTCGCCAGACACCTTTGTATGCTTTATCAACCGCGAGAATCTCGCCAGGTGGCAACTCCTTGCCGACCTTTGAGGTGACGACACCCACTTTGCCAACCGGCACTCGCACCAACGGAACAATGCGCCAATCATGCGTCACAGGATTTAGAAAGTGCCGCCCTTCAGGCAAGGGAGCCAAACGAATACCTTTTTCACCCGGCGCAGCCAAAATCTCATTGGGTGGCAACGGGCGACCTGTTTTAGCTGTGATAATCGCCATATACCCAGGCGGAACCGCAATCCGACAAAAGACCCAGAGATAAAAAGCTGTTAGCAAAACAACAAAACTTAACGGTACCAACATCCAAATCATTCGCTTCATGGTGCCCCCTCCCCCTTGCCAACAGATGAACCAGCGGGTAATGGAGTTCCCTTTTTACCCGTACGTTCAACTGGTGCGACGTCCATGCGCAGGGGCACTGGCAAACCATACAATCCTTCGCCCGAATCGTTAGCCAAAATACTCTCGATACGTGGTGCCGTTTTTTCATAGAGTCGAGCACGCACATAATCTGCATCGTTACGATACACAGCAACCTGCTGCTTTAACACATCGGCATCAGAGCGATTCTTCTTCTCGATTACAATTCGATCGGCTTCAGCCAGCTTAATCAAGGCCTCTGCATCAGCGCGCGCTGCTTCGCGTGCGATTTGGGCCACGTCCAATTCGGTCTTGGCTGCAATCGTCTTTTCAACACGCCCCTGTTCGGCCGTAATGTTTTTGCGAATCCGCTCCGTCTCTGCCGTCACTTTGAGCCGATTTTGCTCAGCTAATGCCTTTTGTCGTTCCAACTCGCCTTGGGATTTCGCATGGACAATCTGTTGCTCAAATTTGAGCGACTCCTGCACCGCCAATTCACGATCACGAATGATTCCAACAATTTGCTGCGGCACCTGAATATCGCGAATCAGAACTGAGTTCAGCGAGATTCCCCAATTTGCACACACCTTGCGCAGATATTTCTCCAGATTGTCCTGAAAGGCCTGACGGGACTCGCCAACAATAAAATCTGTCGCGTTTTTCTTGCTTCCTTCAATACGAAAGAACCCACGCGCACTGGGCAGGATCAACTTCTGACGGATATCGTCCATATCGCCGACCTCATGGGTCAACAGGGCGACTTTGTCGATGCTCAAATTAAACTCCAAGGTTCCCTCGACGGTGATCGGGAATCCGTCGAGAGAAAGGAACATGATCGCGTCATCCCCACTGAACTCAAAACGTTGGCTCTGGATATTGACGATTGAAACCGCATAAAGAAAGGGATTGAGGCGATGCGTACCCTCCTTACGAACCTCCGCCAAGACGCCTTTTTGCCCCACTGATACGAGAAAACCCTTATCGTTCGCCAAAACCGAAACCGGCTTAGCACTCAGAATGTCATCCCCACACAGCGAGGTAACCACTCCGACATGGCCTGGCGCAATCTTGATGTCCTCATACAGTTGAATCTCATACGCATAGGGGTTGATTCGATGTTTGCCCGTACCGAGTACTTCACGAACAATTCCCTTATAACTGTCGTCTGGAGCAATAATCTCACCCCCTAACAGATCCTTCCCAAATTTACGCACTAAAACCCCAAACTTGCCAGCAGGGATATCCGTTGTTTGAACAATCTCCCAGCCCCACGTATAGGGATTACGGAAGAAGCGACCTTCAGGTAGCACCTCAAGCTGTATGCCTTTGAACTCCGGCGACTCTGCAATAATCTGGTCTACTGGTAAATTCTGGCCCGTCTTCTTAAACAAGACAGCTAACTCGCCGTTCTTTGGTTCAATCCGCCATCCATACCAAACCCAAAGTGGAGTAACACCCAGAATGATCAACAGCAAGATCGGCACAAAGGACAAATTGCGCAAAGGCGGTAGAACCCGTGCGGCGTGTCCACCAAAGGCAGCAGAAGAAGGTGCTTGCGCACGTCGTCTATTTAATGGCGGCGGGTCCACCATGCGATCATCATTCAAAAGTCACCTCCTTGTTTCAACATCCACATAACAAGCTCTTTTCGTTTTTAAAGAGTAGCGAAGCCACCTGAGATCTGTCGAGGCAAAAACGGATCGCCTGATTTGTGTTGGGTGCGATTGCAAAATATTGCAACCGCACAGAATCCAGAAGTCAGAATTCAGGAGTTGTATGCCAAAGAGTTATGTCCGATTTCCGAACGCTTTTCAAGTCTCTGCTTCTAGGGACACCACATGTGGAGGCACTGTCTTGCGTAAGTCGTTGGGAATCAATTCTCAATTCTGACTACTGAATTCTGACTTCTTGGTGCGATGCAACGAAGTAAAATCGCTCCCGATTTGTGCCCCAGCCAATGATCAAAGTGCAGCGAGCGATCACACCGTAGCTAATACGCTCTATTGCCTACTTCCAAGGAGCGGCTTTTCATTTGACGCAACCCGTAACTGTCTATACTATTTTGAACAGTCGATTAGTCTTGGAGTATAGATGCGTATTGGCATAATTGGTGCAGGCCCTGCGGGCATGACTGCAGCGTATGAATTGGTTAAAGCTGGCGCGACCGTCGAAATATTTGAGTCCGGTTCAGCAGTAGGCGGCATGGCTAAATCCATCTCGCTCTGGGATCAGACTGTTGATCTTGGCCCACACCGTTTCTTTAGTAGTGATACGCGTGTCAACAAACTCTGGCTGGAGGTCGCAGGCCGGGATTATGAGATGGTCAATCGTTTGACCCGCATCCTATACAAGGGGAAGTTTTATCACTATCCGCTTAAACCATTCAACGCGTTACACAATCTGGGCATCCTCGAGGCCTCTCTCTGCCTAGGTAGTTACCTTCGAGAACTTATTGTGCCCCGTAAACAAAGCGACTCGCCAACCTTCGAAGAGTGGGTGGTCAGCCGTTTTGGTCGTCGATTGTTTACAATTTTTTTCAAAACATATAGCGAGAAATTGTGGGGAATTCCCTGCTCTGAACTGGATGCCGATTTCGCTGCGCAGAGAATTAAGAAGTTCTCTTTACTTGAAGCAATTAAAAGTGCGTTCGGGCTCGGCGCTACAAAACATAAAACCCTCGTAGATCAGTTTGCGTATCCCCATGGTGGCACGGGAATCATTTATGAGCGTATGGCCTCAAAATGTAGGCAAAAGGGCGGTCAGATCCATTTGCGTACCCCAGTCAAGCGAGTTATTGTCGAAAAGAGTTGCGCCGTCGGCATCGAACTGTTCGACGGCACAGTCAGAACGTTTGACCATATCATCTCGAGTATGCCCATCACACATCTCGTCGAGCGAATGGATCCTGTCGCGCAACAAACACGCGACGCGTTGACACAGCTTAAGTTCAGAAATACCGTTCTTGTATTTTTGAGAATCGGAGGGCGTGACCTTTTCAAAGACAACTGGATCTATGTTCATTCCGCTGAATTGGCGACCGGACGAATCGCAAATTTTCGCAACTGGATTCCTCATGTTTTTGGAAACAGCCCTGACACGGTGTTAGCGCTCGAGTATTGGTGCTATTCGAGCGATGCGCTGTGGCAGCGGCCCGATGCTGATCTCGTGACTCAAGCAACAACCGAGATCCAGAAATCTGGGTTGCTTCATGGACGCCCAGTTCTGGATGGACATGTAGTCCGGCTCGAAAACGCTTACCCAGTTTATGCGCGTGGTTACAAAGAACCTTTGACCCTGATAACCGACTTCCTTAAAACAATCGACAACCTTTCCATTATTGGTCGATATGGATCATTCAAGTATAATAACCAAGACCACAGCATGTTGATGGGATATCTGGCAGCCCAAAATATCTGTCATGGAAAGTCCCATGATTTGTGGGATATCAATACAGACTACGACTATCAAGAAGCATCGAAAATCACTGATGTCGGGTTGGTGCTGTTGCAGGAATAAGTGCTCTTCTTATCAGTATAGGTAACCTCAACAGCTCTTGTCCGCAACACCCGTTGTTCCCATTAACGAGGATCGTGTGAACTCATCGAGCGTACCCGCATAGATCGCCCGGCGAACCTTCATCGTTGAGGTGCGCTCCAACGGATCATGTTGAATCACAATCTTGCGTGGGATTTTATAATCCGCAATCCGCCCGTGACAAACAGCCATAATCTGCTCTCGCAGAAAAGCCTCTACAGCAACATCCGATGCTGCAACCTTGGGGTGAACACCCGCGAGGATCTCTAAATTAGGCACCGCGATAACACCGACACGTTCTCCACCTTCACCATTGGTTGTATAGCCAAGCACCAATATATCCTTGATAAACGGACAGCACTCAATTATTTGCTCCACCTCTTCAGGGTAAATATTCTTCCCTTCGCGGTTGACGATCAACGCCTTTTTACGACCACAAATTGTTATGTTTTGTTTGGCATCAAAACAAACGAGATCTCCCGTATGAAAAAAGCCCTCCTGATCGAATACTTCGGCTGTTGCCACAGGATTCTTGTAATACCCCTTCATGACGTTCGGACCTTTGACACACAATTCACCGACACCCGCAGCATTGGCATCTACCAGTTTAGCCTGCATGCTGGACAAGACTCGTCCGACTGTTCCGGGCACGTACCCCTTCAGATTCGGATAAGCCACCCCTGGCGAACACTCGGTGAAT
>CAZSUM010000016.1:8265-18299 GCA_964610015.1 uncultured Lentisphaeraceae bacterium | reverse complement strand
AAGGTCATGGGCTTCAACATGGTACGCTTTATCTGGGGTGCAGCCACACCCGTGCAACTGGATCTCTGCGACGAAATCGGACTCATGGTTTACGAAGAATCATATGCGGCTGCGCCAATCGCACCCTCACCCAAGATGCCCGAGCGCTTCGACGCCGCCGTCCGCGAACTGGTCGTGCGCGACCGAAACCATGCGAGTGTGGTTGCTTGGGGCCTTCTGAACGAAACGAGAAACGGCGCAACATTCCGCCATGCTGTCGAAATGTTGCCGCTCGTGCGCCAGCTCGACTCCGACCGGATGGTCTTTTTAAGTAGCGGGCGTTGGGATCTCCGGCCGGTCCAAAACAAGATTGGACAGTCAACCTGTTTCAGCATGTGGCCGCAAGACGGTTCTGGAGAACCGTGGGTGGCCGTCAACGCCACGACGTCGACGATATGTACGGCGGGCATCACCTGGCCATCGGGCCGTTTGGCCCTCCACCCCGGCCCCATGGGCGAACTCAGCGCGGTCCGTTGGACAGCCCCTCAATCTGGCACAACCGAGATCAGCGGCGCGTTCACTGGCCTCGCCCCACGGGCCACCACAGACATCCATATCCTGCACAACGGCCGTTCACTCTTCGATTCGTCCTTGAACCTCGACGGCCATCCGAACACAGCGGCACTTGACAGGAAAATCGACGTAGCGAAAGGCGACACGCTGGATTTCGTCGTGGGCACGGGCAACAAGGACTTCGGCGGCGACACTACCGCACTCGCCCTCGTCATCAGGATGGCGGACAAGACATACAATGCAACCGCAGACTTTTCGGACGCCAAGAATCCGAACGATGTCTGGACGTATGGAAAAATGGCGACACTCGTCTCCCCGGCACTTGTCGTCTACGAAAAGCAGCCTTCCCTCGACATCCCTGTCGGCACGCTGTCGAATCCCGGCTCACCGGTCTGGGAGGACACGCTGAGCGACCAGCACAGTTATCCGCGTGTGCCCACCACATCCAGCGAAATCCGCAACGTGCGCACGCGCACCGGCACTAACAAACAGCCGCTGTTCTTCTCCGAATACGGCATCGGCAGCGCAGTCGATCTGTGGCGGGCGGCACGCCACTTCGAGCAAGAGCAGGCCGAGGGTGCCGAGGACGCACTATATCTGCGCGATAAGCTCGACCGTTTCATGGCCGATTGGAACAACTGGCGACTGGAGGAGACGTTCGCTCGTCCCGAAGACTTCTTCATGGACAGTCTAAAAAAAATGGCAGGACAGCGCACGCTGTGCCTCAACGCGATCCGCTCCAACCCGAACATCGTCGCCCACAACCTGACTGGCGCGAACGACCATGTGCTGTGCGGCGAGGGGCTCACCACGCTGTTCCGCGAACTCAAGCCCGGCACGATCGACGCGATCTTCGACGGCTGCTATCCGCTGCGCTGGTGCCTGTTCGCCGAGCCCGCACACCTCTTTAAAGGCGGAAAAGTCCATCTGGAAGCGGTTCTCGCGGACGAGGATGTCCTCGCACCCGGCGACTACCCGGCACGGTTGCAGATTATCGGCCCCCGCATGACGCGCGTGATGGATCAAGCCATTACGGTCACCGTCCCCGCTCGCACCAGCAGCACCAACGAACCGCCTTTTGCGAAACTGTGGTTCTCTGACGACATTGCCATCAACGGCCCGGCGGGCGAATACCGCTTCCTGGCCACCTTCGAGCGCGGTGCGGCCGCAGCAGGCGGATCGGCGACGTTCTACGTGAGTGATCCAGCCGATCTGCCGGCCGTGTCGTCCGAAGTGGTCTTGTGGGGCGACGACCCGACCCTGGCCCAATGGCTGGCAGCCCACGACGTGCGCACGCGTTCCTACGCATCCGACGCACCAACGACGCGCGAAGTGATTCTCGCCGCACCGGAACCGCCCGCGCCCGGCGGCGCGGCCGCGTTTCGCGAACTTGCAAAGCGTATCGCTGCAGGTGCCACGGTCGTTTTTCTATCGCCTGAAGTGTTCGCGCAAGGTGACCAGCCGACCGCTTGGTTGCCACTGAAGGAGAAAGGTACGGCTAAACCGATCAGAGGCTGGCTTTATCTCAAAGACGAGTGGTCGAAGACTCATCCGATTTTTGACGGACTCCCGTCGGGTGGACTGATGGACTACACGTTTTACCGGGAGCTGATCCCTGATCTCGTTTTCGCCGGACAAGAGGCTCCAACCGAAGCCGTTGCCGGCGCGGTCAAGGCGTCACAAGACTACGATTCTGGACTGATGATGTCGGTCTACACTCTCGGGGAAGGACGCTTCGTGCTAAACACGCTGAACATTCGCCATCAATTGACCACGCATCCCGCCGCAGGCCGTCTTTTGCTCAATCTCCTGCGCTATGCGTCACGCGATGCAGAGAAACCGCTCGCACCATTGCCTTCCGATTTTGATCAACAACTCAATGCCCTCGGCTACAAACAATAAGCGCTTAAGGAGAACCGATGAAAATAAAAAACGTGAAACACATTCAACAGCTATTCACTCTCGCACTGCTCGCTTTAACGACCAGCGCACTGGCCATGGGCGAACGAGTTGTCGTCAACCCGATCATTGGAGACCAGTTGATTCCAGCACGACTCACTCACCAAGAAATGGCGGGTGGCGAACTGGATCGGCGCATCACAGACTTGATCAACAAAAACTATATGGTTCTTGATCTGGATCGGGACTGGCTGGACAAGTTCAAGCACCGGACCGATCGCGGTGACAAAACATGCGTCTACTACGGCATTGGCAAGGTTCTGGATGCTGGTAGCCTGTTTGCTCAATACACTGGCGAACCCAAAGTGGCTGAACGCGCCCAATACATTATGGATCAGTTGCGGAGCTCGCGCGATCCAGACGGATATCAGGGGTTCTGGAACGTCGAACCCAACAACCACCAGAACGTGGTCAATTGGATTCTCCATGAACAGGAATACCTCAATCTGGCGCTGGTACGAAACTACCGGGTGACGGGCAACGCCCAAGCCTTGGCAGACGCGAAGATCATGGCGAACTACATCATGCGTATGTTCCCTGCCAACGAGAAAGGGGAGAACATCATCCCTGGCAGCACCTCCATCGCAGGGATTACAGAGAGTTTCGTTGAGTTGTATCGTGTGACGGGAGAAAACACGTATCTCGATTTTGCTAAACACCTACAATATGGGCCGCACTGGTACTACCTGAAACCGTATGACGCCTGGGAGAAGAATATCGCGCAGGCTCGTTACCATGTCTACGTGATGCTCTCGCACATGTACCCCGACACGGAATTGTATCGGTTGATCGGCGGCGAGGATTACCTCAAAAAAAGTCTTTGGATGAAGCAGGAACTGCTCGAACAAGGACGCGGTGGACTATTGGTAACCGGTTCAACCTCCCAAGGAGAACACTTCACGTACAATCAGGACGGCGCGGGACAAGTTGAGGAATCCTGTGTCACGGCCTATTTACTCCGTTGGGTCGACAGTCTCATGCGTTTGGAAGGCGACATGCGCTATGGGGATATCATGGAACGGGCGATCTACAACGCCCTGTTCGGAGCACAGTCCCCAGACGGACGCCACATCTGCTACTTCACGCCGTTCACCGGGAAGCGGAAATTCCAAACAATCGACACCTTTTGCTGCAACGGGAACTTCCGACGTGCGGTTGCCGAACTGCCCCAAAAGGTCTACTACCGCACGCCGGACGGCGGCATCGCGCTGAACCTGTTCTCCCGTTCCGACAAGACGTTCGAGGTCAAGGGCAAGACCGTTGAGATCAAACAGGAAACCGACTACCCGAATTCCGGCGAGATCAAGTTGTCGTTCACCTGCTCAGAACCGGTCGAGTTTGCGTTCCTATTCCGCACCCCGCGCTGGGCGGAAAGCATGACGTGCACCGTGTGTAACGAGCCCTGCTCGCCGAACAAATCCGAACTCGGCTACGCCAAGGTCAAGCGGGTCTGGAAATCGGGTGATACCCTCACACTCTCAATGCCAATGAACTGGCGTTTTGTTCGTGGTCGGATGCTTCAGGAGGAACGGGTCGCTCTGTTACGCGGACCTGTTCTGTTTACCTTCAGCGATAACCTGAATACGGCTGTACTTGCAAAATGTCCGGATCCCCGCGACTTAGTACTGGATCCAACCAGCATCGGCACCCCAGTGCTAGACAACCGAATCCGTCCCGACGGGCAGAAGGTCATTGTCAAGGCTTGGACGAACCCCGAACGCACAGGCGACCGGGTTGATGTCGTTCTGACGGAATTCGTCGATCCCGACGGCATCGGTGTTTATTTTAAAGTTCCGACTCTTGAAAATACGCAGCCAATTCGCATCATGGATGACGAATTGCTCACAGAACCCCGTAAATCGGCCAATGGCGAGATTACCTTTGCATGGTACGGCCCGAAAGGCGCTCATGACTGGAAAAACATGTTTGCTCTTAATGGTGAGCCGATTGCCGATTTAGCTGCCGATTACCAGAACCCAAAGGGCAAACTGGATCTGCCAGCCGCGTTTCCAGACACCTCAAAATCCGGCTCGTGGTCCCTCTTTAACTGCCGGAATAAAGGACTGTTGTCCACCGCCCAAGAGGCCAATAGAACGCAGCTGAATTCCAGTTTCAAAGTTTTCGGCTGTCCGCTGGGATACGCGTATGGTCTGCAAGGCGGCAACGCATTTGGGTTTTTTGCCAACTACGACCCTGCACCGACTATGGAAGCTGAGTGGGAACAACATTTTTCAAAGAATATGTTCGACAAGGTCATTCCTTTAAACGAGCGAAAACAGTATCTGCTGACACACCCGATCTCGGATACAGCCAGCTATAACGTGATTCGCTGGTCGCCGGGCCCGCAGCTTTCAAGCAAAGGCATTGTGATCTCAGGGAAGACACTGAGCAATGGCGGCGGCAACGGCGTTTCAGTGAAAGCCTTTAACTGGAACGATGACCGAACCCCGGTAGTTCTCAACGTCCTCGATCTGGAGTCGGAAGGAACGGAAAAACGCACGCGTAACGCGGAGTTCTTCATTCGTGTGAACCCCGGCGATCTGGGGAAAAATGTCGATATCGTGATCGGCAACAACGGGAGTTACGTCTGTGATGCGACGGCGCTACGTCTCCGCGTTTACGAAACCGACAAGCGCCTCGAAACGGTCGGCATGGACGTCACCCAAAAGGTGCGGGCCGCATTCCAGGGTAAGTTCAGGACGGAGCTGGGCAAGTATGCAGATCTTTTCGGCGACCCCGCTCCTGGTCAGGAGAAAACGCTCATGCTCAGAGTGCAGAATATGTGCGGCAACAGCAGAACGATCGAACTGGCAGAAGACGCCTCAATAGAGTTACCTTAGTTTCCCAAGACCCTTCATTTTGAATGGCTGAGTAACCGTGTGTGTCGGTTGACGCTCATTCATAAATGAGTCATAGTCTCAAACAACGGTTAAAGAGTAACAGCGAAAATGTTCCTGTTGGGAACGTTCCGGCGACTATCTTAAGGGGGTAGAACATGAAGGGTGTGTTGCTTACCGCTTGCGCGGTACTGGCATATGGGGCATTTGGAAATGAGCTGACTGCACCGAAAAAGGGGTTCGAGGGTGTGACGCCGGAATGCGTCTACAGCGTTGTCAACGATCTGGACGATTCGCAGCGCTGTCGCGAATATGTGCCCTCCCTTTTTGTGGACAGTCTCACCCAAGAGGATAGTGATCTATTTTTCAACGAGAGACTCAACCGCCTGTTGCTTTGGGAGAGTGCCGGGAAAAAGGGTACCGTTGTGACAAAAAAGGTTGTGAAGAAAACCTTTTCGATCGATGGCAAAGGAATGGGAAGCACCACGCAGACTGTCGAGCTTGTCCTGTCGCCGGTATCGGCCTCGGTAGGCAAGCCGATCTGCCTGCTGGCGATCGGCGACAGCATCACAGCGTCAAACCTACAAAACCGCGAAGGCCATTTTGTCGGAGCGTCGAGTTGGTGGACTTTCCCTGCAGAAGCGTTTGCCAAAGACAACATCGATCGAGGCAAAAACGACATCCATTTTGTGGCGGTGGGAACAATCAACGTGCGCCGTGAGCGAAGCTTCGCCTATGCGGGCACAAACGTTGTGATAGATGGGTGCGCAGAAGGGCGGGGAAGCCGCACCACCGCTTTCTATTTGCGGCATGCCGTGCACTGGAGCAGAGAAGACCTGCCCGCAGCTTGGCTGATGCTTGGGTTGAAACATGCGGCGGGGCGAGCATACGGCAATACGCTGGAAGACCGAAATCTAATCCGGGAAACACCACAGGGAAAACATCCACACGACTACGGACAGGAACTTTGGGACCGCTACAGAACAGCGTCCCTCATCAACAAGCCAAAAGAGACATGGGCAGATACAGCAGAGCAAAGAAAGGCCATCGACAAGCTGGTGACCTTCTACGAAGAAAATCCAGAAAATCCATTCTTCGATATCAATACCGTTCGGGCAGGACATGATTATGGGTTTAACCTCGGCCTTTATCTCGAACGGTGTCGGACCCTCACGGATGACGGCAAAACCCGTCTGGTCGTCGGCCAGACGGCAGGCACGAAAGTGAGCGATGCGGGACTGTTCGACGTGTGTCGTCCAACGCATGTTGCCATCTTTCTGGGCGAAAACGACCGTTGGCATTTCTCGGGTGTAACAGCTGAAAAAGTGACCGACGATATGATCATGATTGGAAAGCTGTGTCGTGAATTCGATCCCTCGATCTGTGTCGCGTTTATCTCCCACCCGTCGCTGGGCGTGTGGCATCCTGAGCGCTATGAGGACCGCATCGTGTTGAAAAAAAGCGCATCGCTCAACGCGTACAAGTTCGAGTGTATGGCGTGCTTGATGGCAAAACTTAAAAACAGGGCAACACAAGCGAAAACGGGTCTATATTTCCTGCCAACCTTTTTCACGATGGATCCAACGGGAGCCTCTTATGCGAAGTTTTCGGAGTCCATCGACTCTTGGCCGCGTGTGATCATCGGAGGCAACGATAGTGTCCACCCTGGGCTGGATGGACATCGGAGCATCGGATTTCAGGTTTACGCGTGGATTCTGAGCACCTTGGCTGAATAAGAGAATAGCAATCCCGTCGTCCCGTTCATCGAGAACTCGGGAAAGACCTATGATAAACTGGACCGTCGCACCCTCTTCTAAGGAACCCAGAAAACCGAGGGGTTTGACAAGTAGCTGGAAATATGAGATCGTGTCATTATTTTGCTAAAGAAACGTACCACATAAAATTCGTTGGATAGCTGTGGGTGCGTACGGTCTAATGGTCATAGGTTACTAAGCTTAATTAAAAAGAGGGTTCTCTTATGAAACGAATCTGTGTTTTATCAGCGGTTGTATTTGCTGTGGCTGCATTCGCAAAGGAAACGATGATCATGATTCCGTCGGACGTCGCGTCAGGGACTCGGTATTCGTATGACATCCAGACAACGGATTACTGGACGAACGGCCTTCCTGCGGCAGGCGACAGCGTGGTAATGGCGCGTAGTACCGTGACCTCGTTTGCCACAAACTCGGCGCCGCTTTACATGGAACATCTGAATATCATCGCCCAGGATTTCTACATGCTGAGTGAACAGCCGTTCATCTTCGATTCAACAACGAATTCGATTCTCAAGAGTACGGGCTCGTTGAAGGCTACTTTTCCTTTTATATTCAATGGTCCCGTCAGTTGGTCGATCAACAACCCAGTTCGATTGTATGGGAGATCCGACTTTCTGAATAAACTGTACCTGACGGGCGACTTGAACCTGCAATCCCCCGGAGCCGCGTATATTTCGGAGCTGACCGGCGACAGCAAGGCCGCTTGTGTGGAGATCAGCAGCGCAACAGCGAGCATATCGAATTTCTTTTCCTTCGCTGGCGAGTTTCATGTCGACACCGGAGAGCTCATCGCGTACAGCGGCGATTTAACGATGAACGATCCGTCCGTCGAAGCAACGCTTCCATCGGACGGAATGCTCGTAAGATTCGATTCATCGGATGCCTCCTCTTTCACGCTCGTGAACGGCAACCGCATTGCCGAGTGGCGCGACATCTCCGGAAACGGCAACGTTGCGACGCCCAAGGTCGACGGCAAGTATCCCGTTTACCGCGAACGTTAACTCGGCGCGTATGCCGTTGCCGATACGCTGGGTTGGCGTGGCGAAGCAGGGTACGCATTCAAACTCGGGACCGTCGTCACAAACGTGCAAACCGTCTTCGCCGTAATCGGAACGGAAATCGGCGGCGGCTGGCTTTTGGGGTCAACGGACTCGAGCCACCGTACGTTCCACCGCGGTGGCAGCGGTGCCGTCGCGGGAAACACGATCACGGATCCGATCCAGAACGCCACTTACAGTAGCAATCCGAATGCTGTCTTCCGCCGGAACGGACGGCCGATCAATGCGCTCACGACCGGTTATTCCGGCAACTGGGATATGATGACCGTGCATGATTCGACAAAGTTTCAGGGAATCGCAGGACTCGCGTGCGACTTAATCGGCAGTGCGTCCGACCGCGATGGCCACCAGTTGATTGCGGAGTTCATCGCCTATAACCGCGAACTTTCGGACGTCGAAATCAAACAGACCGAAAAGTATCTCTACAAAAAGTGGTTCGCCGGCCGGACGGAACTTAGGATCGTCGGCTCGAAGAACAAGACGACGATCAACGTCGAAGCGCCCATCGACGGCGATTCGGACACGCACGTCAATCGCTTTTACGGCCGCGGCGGGCTCGTGAAGAAGGGGCCGGGGACGCTGTATCTGGATCGTCCCTTTGAAACAGTTGGACCGTTTGCGATTAACGAGGGGACGCTCGCCATCGCCAATACGAACGACTGGCACGTCTCCGCGGGCGTCACCCCGCAGCTTCCGGACGCGGGTGATGCGTGCCTCGCGCACTTCGACGCATCCGACCTCGCGCACTTCACGCTTGACGGAAATGACCGCGTCCTTGAATGGTTCGATGCGGACGGCCGCGCGGGCGTGAGCGCCTACGTCACGGAAATTGCCTCGCGCCCGCCGGTCCTCCGCCGCGACGCGATGAACGGAAACCCGATCGTCGACCTCGGGCGGCTGAACGGCAACAGCTTCCTCGAATTCAGAAACGGCATTACCACGGCACGTTCCGCGCTGATGGTTTGCAACGCCCGCTTCGGCGGCAGTTTCGTCTTTTCAGTGACGAACAACGTCGATCCCACCTACGTGCACCGCGCCAATTCCACGTCCGCAATGTGGAGTGGATACGATACGATGTGTCCACTTTTCTCGGCCAATAACAAGAACGTCTGGCTCGACGGCCTTGAGGTGACGCCCACGCGCGGGACGTTCTCCGGCGCGCCGCAGATTCTCGCGATCAACTTCACGGGCAACGCCAACATCGGACGCTTTGGGCGCGACCGGACGTTCGCGGATCGAACGAGCGGCAACCAACTCGCGGAAATCCTTATCTACAACCGCGTTCTCACCGATGAGGAGATTATGAACGCGGAAGCGTATCTGCGCGCGAAGTGGTTCCCGGCCGAACGGCCCGTCCTGAAAACCGTGCGGGCGGAAGGCGACGGAACGCTCCGCGCTGAAAAAGACCTCTCGATCGGAACACTGGGAGGCACGGGCAAGCTGGACCTTACGGGTGGAAGCAAAGTGACCGTGAAGGGCATCGGGAATAACTTTGCCGTGAAGCTCGGCTCAACCGAAGGTGTCTGGGACATCCGTCACGACCGCGGTGCGGCGCCGACGAATCTAACCGTGACGACAGGGCTTCTCGCGTGGTTCGATCCATCGGACGAATCAGCCGTGACGACGAACGCAGCGGGCGGGGTGACGGGTTTCATTGCACGCAACAACGCAGAGCTGACGTCATCCGTTGCCTACAGCACGTACTATCCGACGTACATGCCCGGCACACTGAACGGAAAAAGCGTGATCGACTGCGGGGGTTTATACTCCACGATGGGGCTCGTCTGGAGCGAGGTTTTCACAAACGCCCACACCGTTATCTGCGTTTACGGCAGCCAGGGTGGAGGCGGCCA
>CAZSUM010000016.1:3386-8173 GCA_964610015.1 uncultured Lentisphaeraceae bacterium | reverse complement strand
TGCGACGAATTGGAGTCAGGCTTTCAGCCGTAATATCGGCGGAGCCTCAAACGCAATGCTGACAAGCCCGCAGTCAGGCCTTTCAATGGTTGACGCTTGGATCGATGGCGTTCAGGCGGACGCCTACTCCGATGGTTTCAATGGCGGTTATCAGATCGTCTCGATCGTTTCGCCGACGGATTTCAATATCAACGCGATGGGATACCGTCAAAGCGGATCAAGCAACGGCGGCGGCCAGCGTTACGGTGAAGTGCTCGTTTACAACACGATCCTTTCCGAGACGCAGCGCGAAGAGGTGGAAGCGTACCTCGCGGCCAAGTGGTTCAACACTCCGATTCACGGTTACACGCTCGAAGGTCGTCCGAACATTCCGGGACTCGAAATGGATTCGAACGTCGAGGCGCTTGTGATCGGCGAAGGCGAAACAACTTCGATCGGGTGGCGCATGGGCGACGGTGGGGTCAGAAAAGAAGGGGCAGGCACACTGGAACTCGCGGGTTCAACAACAGCCTTTGAAGGGCTGATCGACGTTGCAGAAGGAACTGTCCGCTACACCACGGAAAAATACACACTCGCGGTCCCAGAGATTTCTGGCCTTCAAAGACGGTATGACGCGTCAGCAGCGAATGCATTTGAAAAGGACCTGAGCGGTAACGTGACGACTTGGTATGATACCAACGGTAGTAATCCCGCAAGGCTCTACTTTACCAGCCGCGTGGCGACTGAGAGAACAGATGAATTGAACGGCCTGAGCGTTCTTGATTTAGGGCCCTTTGGGTCATCCGGTGCGGGGCTCCTTTTCGACGGTGAACTGTCAGGCGTCCGGTCCGTCTTCATGGTTTTGGGTAGTCAAGCGGGTGGCGGGTTCATCCTCGGCGATACAAACAATGTTGGCAACAGCTCCTATTGGCATCGCGAAAATGCATCGTGCCCGCTCGAATCTGCGTTGTTCGGCAATTGTTCACTGGGATACGCAAACGGCGGTCAGGCCTGGATCGACGGCACAAAATCCTCCCCCACGGCGGCAGGGGTTCTCAGCGGCGGATATCAGCTGTTGGAGATTTTCCCCTCTGGGCCGTGTCTCGTGGACGGTTTTGCGTTCGACCGTACTTTCAGCGACCGGACCGGCGGCCAGCGGCTCGGCGAAGTCCTCTTCTTCGATCGCACACTGTCGGATACGGAACGCATTCAGGTGGAGGCTTATCTCGGCTACAAGTGGTTCGACCGTTTTTCGGGAAACGCCGATGCAATGCCAACAAACCTTGCACATGCGGGAACGGTGTCGGTCGCTTCGGGCGCGACGTTTGATTTGAACGGGTTCACGCAAACGACCGCGTCTCTCGCAGGTGGCGGTACGATTTCGGGCGGAGACGTGAAGGTGACAGATGCGATCACAGTCGAAGGGCTCACGCTCTCCGGTGATCTCACGCTCGGAGCTGGCGTCACGATGACCGTAACGCCAGGAAGTTCCGTTACGGTGACAGGAACACTCCTGATAGGAGAGTCCGGAACGTTGGTGCTTGACGCCTCGACTGTCCAGCCAGGGACGTACAAACTCTTCTCGTCTGGGGCTCTTTCGGGAGCAGCCAACTTGAAGAACTGGACCGGCCAAGGCAAAATAGACAACACGCAATATTACATCAAACTCTTCGCTTCCGGTAGCGACGTCTATATGACGGTTACCGGTACTGGCACCCTGCTGATGCTGCTGTAGTCGCACGAAGTGAACACACCAACACACACACAGTGCGTGTCCCGTCTACGCCGCATCGGCAGACGGGCTCTCACTGTGTTGTGTGGCATCTCACAGGGAGCGCACCCTATCATCATATCTATCATCTGAGACCTATCGAAGATCTGCTATACGGACGAATTGGGGGACCCTGTTTTGAAACAGACAACGACAGCATATGAATTTTTCTTTGTATCTTTTCTGGCGGCGGCACTGTGCTCCGCTCAGGAGAAAACGAAAGACACCGGTTTCGCCGAAGCGGTATTCGATCCGCGTCCCGGCGATCTCCGGTGGGCTAAAGGCGAGGTGCCCACCCCGCACGGAGTAATCAGAGTGGAGTGGAAAAGGAAAACTGACGGACGAATCGTCGGTGAGGCTATCCCGCCTGCGGGTGTGGCCATTATCAGCAAAGTAACAAAATAATCATTTGCGCAAATCTGCCTTTGTTTCTTCCTGTCTTTCCATGTGCTACGTTGGATTGATTCACATGACTGAGCTTAGCGTTTCTCGCCGATGCAGTAGAAATCACCCAGCGTGCGAAGGTAGATGCGTCCAGCCAGAATAACGGGCGAAGCAAATACGCCTGAAGGCAGCTCATTAGTCACAACCACACCTGCTTTAGGACCTGCTGGCATGACATACCCTTGACCCTTGCGATCGAACAGATAGAGCTTGTTTCCCGCCAGCGTCGGCGACGAATAGAACGGTGTCTTAAAATCCTGTTCCCAAAGCACGCGTCCATCGGTTGCCTGATAACAGCGCATCAGCCCTTGATCGGTGACCACATACAAGAGGCCATCGTTTAATACAGGCGATGGCACATAGCCTGCCTTGACATCGACAAACCACGTCATATGGCTCGTTGTCACATTGCCTTGGCCGTCAGCGCGGATAGCCATCAGTCGCCGGTTCGGATATCCACCCATCGCATAAACCGTATTTTGGTCGAAAACCGCCGTGGCGACACAGACCTTTTTTGCAGGTCCCTCGCACTCCCACAGTAATGCCCCTGTTTCCGGGTCGCACCCGCGCGTAAATGTTCCGCCCAATTGCAAAAGCTGGTCGCGTCCGGCCACATGCGCCACCACGGCCGGGGCATAGCCCTCGCCGACGGCACGTAGCTTCGTGCGCCACACCACCTCACCCGTGGCCCGATGAAACGCCGTCAGATACGATCCCTTCGGTCCTTCAACCGGCAAGATAACCGCGGATTTATAAAAATTTGGTGCCGCCGAAAATCCTTGTATCGTATTGTAGGGAGCAACGGTTTTCGTCCACAGCACCTTGCCGTCCACGCTCACCACAGCCATGATGATTGCCGTCTTGCTTTGATAGGGCACAAACACGCGCAGGCCGTCGCAGGCAGGCGTAGAAGAGGCTTGTGAGTTATCGGGATGCATCTTCGCGACAGGTCCCTTATAGAGTTCTGTCTGCCACACCGTTTTGCCAGTGGCCCGCTCTAAGCAAAAGAGTCTTAGCGTCGCCAGTCCTTGCGACTTTTCGGCGGACGTGACATAAATCCGGTCACCCAGGATGCACGGCGATGAATGCCCAATGCCCGGCAGCCTCATCTGCCACACGATATGAGAGTCGGCACTCCATGCGATCGGCGGCTTCTGATCGGCGGGCGCAACATTGTCAAGGTTCGGCCCGCGCCACCACGGCCAATCGTCTGAAGTCGCCTTGGCCGGAGGCAGCGTATCCCAGCCTGCTTTGGCTGCAATATCCGGGAGCCCCTCTTCCTGCGCCATTCCCGCCAGAACCAACATCACACTCAGCGCGATTCCATATGCAATTTTCACGTTCGAATCCTTCCGGTAACCCTATTTCCACCTTCAATAAAAAACAGCGTATCCTGATCGACGTCGAATCGTCCAACATTTTCCTTTGATGCCCAATTGAAAGGGTGTGATCGAAATACAAATGAGTTTTTTCAAACACCCTTGGCATTTCTCAATTCAACACGATGTTTTGCGTTATTCTGATATTAATTTTGCGTAAATCTGACTTCCTTAAAAAAAGAACGGGGCGTATAGTAATGATGCTATATGTGTGTGTTTTTGTTTTTAAGGAGAAAATGAAATGAAAGCGAATGACAGGTTAGCGATCCTTGCCTGCGCAGTGTTAACGCTGACGGGCGCAGCGGCCTTCGCCCTCGATTCAACGCCAGTGCTGGTAGACGCGGCCTATCGGAACAAACACTGGATGACGGTGTACACCAACGCGGTGCCCCTGACGTGGGACTGGAACACGAATGCGGCAAACGCGACGCTGGCGGTCAGCGGCATGAACAGTGCCTTCGCCACAAATTTCACGGCGGTTACCTCGAACTACCTCTGGCAGGTTTCGGGAACGTCCGTCCCAGCGGTGGAAGACGTGTACGACCTGACGCTTACCTTTTATGCAACCGGCGGTGCAACCGTCGGCGCGCTGACTTCGCGGCTTGCCGTGGTGACGGGCGCATTCGGACAAACGCCGGTCAACCCCGTTGCGAACAGCAGGTCATGGTCTCAGGTCAAAAACAATGTGGTGATTCCCTACGACGCATCATGGCCGGAAGCAGCCACGAATGCCACCTCCGCGCAACTCGTGATCGCCAAGCAAGGCGGCGCAACAGAGACAAACGCCTTTGACAACGTCGCCGGTTACACCGGCTGGAAACTCGTCCGCAGCAACTGGGGCTACGGCACGTTCGATCTCACTTTGTCGTTCCCCGGAGCGACAAATATATGGACGGCTGAGCTGACGCGCCCGATGGATGGGACCATAATCAAAATGAAGTAAGAAATGGGCAGAAGTTCTAAAGTTCTAACGTTGAAACTTGAAATTGAAAATCGATTTTCCCGAATAATTCGATTTAGTCGATTGAATCGAAAAGGAGAAAAGGCAATGAAACAGCCAGCGGCAGTAAAGACGGTAATGGCGATCTTAGCGGGAACATGGGCGTTGAACGCGATAGCCGCCGAACCAACAATCAGCAACGTGAGTGTCCATCAGCGCTGGCCGTGGAGCCGTCTGGTGAACATTGACTACACGTTGACCTGCGACGATTCGA
>CAZSUM010000016.1:0-3376 GCA_964610015.1 uncultured Lentisphaeraceae bacterium | reverse complement strand
GTCGCTGTCACGGTCACCGCCTATAACAGCGCGACGCCCCTGACCCTGCCGAGCGCTTCGCTCTCCGGCGACGTCGACAGCGTATTGCCAGGAACACGACGCATCGTCTGGGATCCCGCCAAGACCGCCTACACGAATGAGCTGCTGACGCAGTTCCGCGTGGATCTGACACCTGCGCTTTCGCCCGCTTATATGATTGTCAATTTAACTGATGGTCAAAAAACATACCGCTACGACTGGAGCACCTGGTATGACGTCACCAACCATACGGAGTACATGACCACCAACCTCGTTCTCCGCCACATCCTGCCCGGCACCTTCATGATGGGAACACCAACGAACTATCTAGCCCTGAAAAATGATTATACTAGTCCTGAAGATTATCATCCGGTCACCTTAACAAAGGGTTTTTACATCGGCATTTTTCAAGTAACCCAAAAACAGTGGGCGCTTCTGATGAACAATGCGTGGCCTTCCTATTTCACCAATGCACTGGCTGCCGCCACGCGACCGGTCGAACTGGTTTCCTATTCCTCGATTAGGGGAACGTTGGCTAGTTCAGTAGACGCGAATTCTTTTATGGGCAAACTTCAGACACTAGCCGGAGTGGATTTCGAACTGCCAACCGAGGCACAGTGGGAATACGCCTGCCGTGCGGGAACAGACACGCCGTTTAACGATAGTGTGACATCACCCACTGACAGTACTGTATCGCTCTTGGCTAGGTATCGATTTAATAGCAATTCTTCTGCGGATGGAACAAATCGTAACGCCGACGCAACCATGGGTACGGCGAGAGTAGGGTCTTATCAAACGAATCCATGGGGCTTGTATGATATGCACGGCAATGTTTGGGAATTGTGTCTTGATGGTCTGGTTCCTAATCTGGGGACCGATGCAGTAACAGATCCGGTGTCAACGGCTTCCACTGCGAAAATCATTCGTGGCTCTACCTGGGATGAAGCAATCCAAAACTTGCGCTCAGCAGCACGTTTAAGTGTCGGCACTGCAAGTGCCTACAGGAATGTGGGATTCCGCGTCAAAGCAGCGGAGCCGGGGGAATAGCTTACAAAGGCAATTGCAACGAGTTACCGGTTACTCGTTACGGGGTTGCTGCGGGAAACTTGGGAAAGGACACCTCCCCCTTTGGAACGCCGTAGCCTTGACAGAGGTGTCCGCGGACGGTTCGGAGAACTGTCCCTACCACAAAGACATGCGCTTACTGATGTAAGTCTTAATAATAGGAGGGGGAAGTGAAGGAATTTCAAAAAATACGGTTTTTTCTTGTGCTCTGTTGTCTGGTGCTGCCGCTCCTCCGTTTGACGGCCGCCGAAGCCACCCCGGGCGACCGCAATCTGCCCATCAACCAAGTCTTCCCGCCGGAAGCGTTCTACCACGTTGGCAAGGGCGGGCGCGTGCTGGATGTGACCCAACCGCCCTTCAACGCAAAAGGCGACGGCAAGACCGATGACACGCAGGCGCTGATCGCCGCGATGCGGTTTGTCCGCGAGCACTATGAACTGATTCACGGCAAGGACTTCTCCTACTGCGAAAAAATGAACAACCGTAATTGGGTCATCTATCTGCCCAACGGCGAATATTTGGTTAGCGATACCGTGAGTCAGGGCTGGCCCGCGCAGGCGATTAACATCCTCAAGGGCTGGTCGCATGTCCAGACGGTGAGCGTGGAGTCACCGGAGCATGAAGTACAATTGAACGCTGGTGGTGCACGGGCCGTGTACAGCGAAATGAACTGGGCCATCCGCATCGTGGGCCAAAGCCGGAGCAAAACGGTGATCCGACTCAAAGACGCCGCGTCAGGTTTCGGAGCGGATTCTGAAAAAGCCGTTGTCACGTTTTATCTGCTGAAGCAGGGTTCTAACGTGAACAACGGAAATGTGATTGAAAACCTCACGATCGACACTGGCACGGGCAATCCCGGCGCAATCGGTCTCAAGTGGAGCGCATCCAACTACGGCGGCATCCGCAATATCGCGATCCAATCCGCCGACGGCACCGGCCGGGCTGGGCTACTGATGGACCGGCGCAATGCGACGAGCTATCTCCACGACCTTTTGGTTGACGGATTTGATGTCGGGATTGAACTGTCGGCAGGCGCCGAAACGGCGGTGGCCTTGGAGCACGCCACCCTGTCGCATCAGCGCAAAACAGCCCTGCGGGTCGGCGGCGAAAGTACCGGCCACATCTGTTTGAGCGCACGTAAAATAGTGACGCTCGACGCCCCCGTCGCCCTCCGAACCGTTCATGCCTCCCAGGCGGTGTTTCTCGACAGCCAACTGAGCTCTGCCAAAGATAACGCCGCTGCCGTGGTTCTGGAAACCGACGGATACCTGTTTGCCCGGGATGTCAGCGTGTCGGGATACCGCGCCGCGGTGGTCAAGAACGGCGAGACCGTTCTGAATGGAACGCTCATCAAGGAGTATGCCTCTACGAAGCCGGTCAGTCTGCACGGGGTGGATGCACCGGTACACTCGCTGCGGCTGCCAGTCAAGGATACGCCCTTTGTGCAACCCGAGACCAATGTGTCGAAGTGGGCTAACGTGGACACCTTCGGAGCGGCAGGTGACGGCATCAAGGACGACACAGCAGCCATTCAGCGGGCGATGCGTTCCGGCAAGCCGGTCGTCTACTTCCCAAAGGCCAACTATGTCGTCAACGGGACCGTGGATATCCCGGCGAGCGTGAAAGAGATCGCCTGGCTGTTCGGCGGGGTTCACCGCACACTAGCAGCAGGCAAGGACGGGCCAGCCCTGTTCCGTGTGGCAGAGCCGTCAGCGGAGCCGCTGCGGCTTCACGGCGCCATCACCGCTGGCGGCGTCTTCCTTGATCATGAGGCTGACCGTCCGGTTGTCTTGGAGGACATCGAGGTCTGGTTCCATCATTGCCGAAGCTACGCGGGGAAAGCGGACATGCTGTTCCCCAGCCCAGCGGCTCAGGACACGTCGATTTGGCGACTATACCGCAATTCTCGGCCCGCAGGAGCCGCCAAAGAGATTTTTGTCAAAACTGCCTGTTCTTTGCTGGCGACGACAAGGAGGAGAAGCATGGTCTCGAAAACGTAAGGGCTTGGGCGCGCATGGTGAACTCTGAGCACTTGCCTGGAGCCCAGTATGCCTTCCGCCGGTCGGACGCCTGGATTTTCGGGTTCAAGTCGGAAAATGCAAATCGGCTTTTTCAGGCGGATGACCACACGCATCTCGAGGTGCTGGGCGGTTCTTTTTTGAACTGGGCTCACATGAAAGGCCCAGCGATCGTCTCACGCGATTCGCGCGTTTTTGTTCTGTGTTATATGTGGTCGAAACTGCCCGAGACGATTCTGAGTGAGGAGACCAACGGTGTTATCGGCTCGTTGCCT
>CAZSUM010000015.1:0-18845 GCA_964610015.1 uncultured Lentisphaeraceae bacterium | reverse complement strand
CGAGCAGCTCCATCAACGGATCTACCAGCGCGTTGAAGCCATGTTTGCACAAGGACTCATTGAGGAGGTCCGTGCCTTGCGGCAGACCTACCCTGTCTGGTCACCGTCAGCTCAACAGGCGATCGGCTATGCTGAAATCTGCGCACTGCTCGATGGAACGCTTACGCACAACGAAGCGTTCGAACGTATTGTCATTCGCACCCGCCAACTCGCCAAACGACAGGAAACTTGGTTCCGCCATCAGGCGCAAGCCGTCTGGATCGATATCCAGTCAACCGACTCGCCTGAACAGGTGGGCCGTCACGTGCTAGAAATCTGGAGGAGCTATGGCCCAACCCCCCTCGTTCAACCTTAACCCTGCGCATAAACCAGATGCGCCGATGACCATGCATGAGATGCCTCTTTCGATGCGCCCGCGCGAAGAACTTAAACGTCGAGGCGTTGAGAACCTATCGGACGAACTTTTGCTTGCGATTCTGTTACGCACCGGAACACGCGGTAAGAATGTCACAGAGCTATCGCGCGAGATCCTGCGCCACTACGGAAGTTTAAGCGTACTCGCGAAGGCTTCCTACCAAGATCTGCGACAAAGTAAAATCCTTGGCCTTGGCGAAGTCAAATCACAGGAACTTGCTGCTGCACTTGAACTTGGACGGCGTGCAGCCGGTCAGGGCCCACAAGAGGAAAGCCCGGCTATCTGCGATCCAACAGCGGCCTATCGCGTTCTCGCACCCTTAGCGCGCACGCTGAACCAGGAAAGCTTCTGGGCCATCCTCCTGAACACAAAAAACCGGATGATTGGTCAGCCCATCGAAATCACCCGCGGTCTGTTGAATTCCACTCAGGTGCACCCCCGTGAGGTTTTCAATAAAGCGATCCGCTACAGTGCAGCCTCTATCGTGCTCGCGCATAACCACCCCTCTGGTGACGCAACGCCTTCGCCTGAGGATCTCGCGATTACGCGTCGGTTGATAGAAGCCGCACGTATTCTTGATATTCACGTGGTCGATCACGTCATTTTAGGGAACCCCTCTGTGCAAAAGCCGGGATTTTGTAGCCTTCGTGAACAAAATCTCGTTTCATTCAATTGACCCTCTCACCCTTAGAAGGGTCAACTCGTAAGCGTTGCATTGACAAGACGCGTAAAGACTCCTTATTCTTCTTCCTTTGAACAGAATCCGTGCGAACCATCGCCTGTATCATCCGCTTTGAGATACACGCGCGGTTTATTAACGAAAAGGAATCCAGATGTTAACCATGATCTTGCCGGCCTTGCGTGGCCTGATGTCCCAGACCAATACTTTGCCCCGTTTGTTGCGTGTTGACCCCACTGGCGATGAGCCCGTGCTTTCCATTCCCCCCGGGTGTGCTGACGTGTTGACCGTATTACGTAAACAGCTCACCCCCGGCACCCACCGTGTCACTTTGGATACGGGAGACACCTACGAAGCAGTCTTTACCGCAACCGAAGGGCGAGTGGCTGGACGTATCGCTCTGGTCACGGGTGCCGCACAAGGGTTTGGGTTTGAGATTGCCTGCGACCTTGCAGAGCAGGGAGCATGGGTCGCGTTGGCGGACATCAACGTGACAGGGGTACAAGCTGCTGCCGAGCAGATCAATGCGCGTTGTGGACGCACCGTTGCAATGGGTGTAGCCGTAAATGTCGCTGATGTGACCTCCCTTCAACAAGCCATTGCTGATGTCGTGGCAACCTTTGGAGGGATCGACCTGCTGGTTTCAAATGCGGGTGTGTTGCGTGCTGGCAGTGTCAAGACGCTCACGGTTAAAGATCTTGATTTTGTGACTAACGTGAACTACAAGGGCTATTTTCTTGCGGTTCAAACGGTTGCGCCGATCATGACGTTGCAACATCAGGCCGCGCCAAACTCTTGGTTCGACATTATTCAAATTAACAGCAAATCAGGACTCGTTGGATCAAACAAAAATGGCGCTTATGCAGGCTCCAAATTTGGCGGGATTGGCTTGACCCAGAGCTTTGCATTGGAGCTTGTGACTGATGGCATTAAAGTAAATTCCATCTGCCCCGGCAACTTCTATGATGGCCCCCTCTGGTCAGATCCTGAAAAGGGTCTCTTCCGTCAGTATCTTGATAGCGGTAAAGTTCCCGGCGCAAAAACGTTTGAGGATGTTAAACGTTTTTATGAAGCAAAGGTCCCGATGCTGCGTGGTTGCACAACGCCTGATGTTATGCGTGCGATTTATTATCTAATTGAGCAAATTTATGAGACCGGACAAGCGCTGCCTGTTACTGGCGGACAAGTGATGCTTGCTTAGAGTGTCGCCTGTGAGACGACCAATACGCCGTTGCATAATTCCAATACGCGATCGCAAAGCGCTGCAGTTTCGGGCGAATGGGTCACCATCACCAAGGCCAGATCGCGGGTCTTGGAGAGGCGAAAGAGTAAATCCATAATCTGCCCACCGGTGAGGCGATCTAGGTTGCCGGTTGGCTCATCCGCTAGAATCAACGCAGGTTCATTGATCAGCGCGCGCGCCAGCGCCACCCGCTGTTGTTCACCTCCCGAAAGTTCCAACGGCATGTGGGTGGCGCGATCCGCCAGACCAACCTGCGCTAACAGCTCCAACGCGCGTTGACGCATCTGCTGCCGCGAGAGATGCGAGACACCCGTCATAGCGGGTAACATCACATTCTCCGTGACATCCATCTCGGGTAAGAGGTGATAAGACTGAAAGACAAATCCAATCTTCGCCGCACGTATGGCCGTCCGTTGTCGAGCTGACATGGCATAGAGCGCCTGTTCCTCAATCATCACTTCGCCCGACTCTGGACGGTCAAGTCCGCCAAGCACATGCAATAACGTGCTCTTGCCCGCACCACTACGCCCAACGATGGCCACGCGTTCGCCCTTCGCGACATGCAACGTCGCTCCAGTCAGGACGTCAACCCGTTTGTGGGGCAAGTGATAACTCTTATACAGATCTGTTGCGTGTAACATAGCGGCTTTCTTACTCTTTACGCAGGGCCGTAACAGGGTCCATGCGAGCGGCACGCCAAGCAGGCAGGAAGCTTGCGACCGTGCAAAAAAGAATGACCGAGAGGGCGACATTGACGACCTCACTTGGAATCACACGCCAAGGGATCTGTGCCAAGCCATAGATGTCTTTGGGGAAGACCTCCACCCCAAAGTGTGATAGCAAAACCACCAGTTCCTGAAGGTTCTCGAGAATCAGACAGGCGGTCCCGATTCCCAGTGCCGTGCCAATCAAACACTGGATCCAACCATGCAACACAAAAGCAACCATCACTTGGCGTGAAGAGAATCCCAGTGCCTTAAGCAGGCCAATCTCGTCGGTCTTCTGTACTGTCAGCACGATCAAGGTATTGGTGACACAGAAGATGGCAACCACGGTAATGAACATCAGCAGTATCACCATCATGTTCTTCTCAACCGCCAATGCATTAAAGAGCTGACTGTCAATCTCCTGCCACGTGCGAACGGCATAGAGCGGCAGAAGCGCACGCACATCGGCTACGATTCGTTTGAACGTTTCCGTATTCTGGGGATCATCGACTTTGATATGAATCGTATAGACGCCCGAGCGCATTCCCATCAGATCACGCACCACCGCCAGCGAGGTAATTAAAAACCCAGAATCAAAGTCACGTTGCCCTGAGTTAAAGATTCCTGTAACCGTCAATCGTTCAGGGAAAAAGAGCTCATCTTGAGCTACCAGATTCATGGGGGAGTAGACGAGAAGAGTATCCCCCACCTGAACGCCCAGCTCAGCAGCCAGATCAATGCCAATCACCACGGCATCGCCTTCAAGGTCAAAAGCCCCTGCAGCCAGCTGATCTAGCTTCATCACTCGTTGTGCACGTTTCGGATCAGTCCCGATAATTAAGGGTGCCACCACGCGACGGTTATGTTCAACCAGCACCCGGGTTTCCAAACCCGGAGAAACCGCTGATACACCCGGCACCTGTTCAAGACGACGGCAGAGGGTCTCTTCATTTTCGATGACACCCCCGCCTAGCGGCATCACGGTCACATGCGGCTTGAAGTCGAGAATCTTCTCTTTCCACATGTCGCCAAATCCGGTCATGACTGCGCGAACAATGATAATGATCGCGACACCCAAAACCACTCCGATAACCGAAATCAGCGTAACCACAGAAGTAAAGGAGCGTTTCGGCTTGAGATATTTAAGCGCGAGAAACAGAGAAAAAGGCATGAGGTACTTTTTTGGAAGGGCAAGGCAGACAGGCAATAAAGCGGATGACGACCTCACCGTGCTGACGCATGCTCGCTACGAACGTGCTAGCGAGCACAGCGTTTAAAGATTGCCGATGTCCACTTGAACATCGTCCGTATCAGTTGAAACGGCGCCGATCTCTGCCTCAACCTGAACCGCCTCTTTACTGGTGGTCGGCAGATAGCGGTAGTAGACCATGAGCTGCAAGGCCGCAAGACAGGTGTCCATCACAGGGCGATCAGAGTGCGCATCCACATTCTCCCACCACCCAATATCGCGCAACACACCTTTATCGTCTTGAATCGCCTTCTTCTCAATCTGTTGCGCCTGAATATAGTTGGGTTTCATGACTTTGTTCCAATTATCCCAACGCTTACCGCCAGCATGAAACTTACACTGCGTCGCATAGTAGAAGTAGTATTGTGCAGACTGTTGATAAAACATCCGTTCGTTTGGAGGAACAAGCTGCGCAAGTTTCGCTTTGGCAGCGGATTCCAGCGTCTGTTTTTCCTTAAGCTGAGATTTGTCGACCTTTTGCATTTCTGCTTTAAGCGCTCGAGCATCAGAAAAAGTCGGCACCCAAGCATCCATCAAATCGAGAGATTTGCGCACCTCTTGCTCATTACCTGCGCCCAGTAGTTGCATACAAAGCGTACCAACACTGGTCAGTCCGCCACGACCCGCACTTGTATAGCCAAAGCCACCATTGGGATCCGCATTGGCTTTAAACCCTTTAATCGCCAATTTGATCGCCTTTTCCAGACCATCCGCATGGAGCCGCGCGAGTTTGGCTGCTTTCAAAGCCTGAGCACACCAGCCCATGTAAGAGGTATCATCACGGTACTTGTTGTTATCTTTATCCGGATTGGGATCTAAGTGATAGGTCCAACCACCCGTGGGGTGCTGACCTTTAATGATCGGAAGCAAAGCCTTTTCGGCAGCTTCTTTGACGTTGGGATTGATGGTCATACCGTACGCTTCACAAAGCGCATAGGTGGCAATGGGATGATCATAATTACCAGGGAGAAGTCCAGTTTTTTGGTTTTGGGATTTCATCAGGTACTCAAGGGCCTTCTGAATCGTATCGCCAAACTCCGGCGAATCTCCGGGTTTCTCTCCATGTGCTAGAAAAGTTAGCACTGCAAGACCCGTCATCGCGACCTTGTTTTTATTCCACGCCCCATCGGGCAACTGCGTCTTTTTGAGCCAACGCAAGGCTCGCAGCACCGCTTCCTCGGTATAGGCGTCACCGCCAAACTTTGCGAGTTGGGCACCCCGTGTGCCGGTGTTACGGGTAGACCCGTAGATATTCTTGAGAATCACCGGACTTTTCACCATCATCACCGCGTCAAAAGCCTGTGGTTGCGGACTCATCGGCTGATCCGGCGTATCGGCCTGAACATTGACATCTGGACTGGTAATGGGAATATCAATATTGACGTCCTCAACCTGATCTTTTGGTTTCTCGAATTCAGGGATTTTATCGAGATCCTTGATCTCCTCTGCCTCAAGCACCTGGGTCTCGATCACGCGTTCCCGAACATTGGCACTTCCCCCCATCAACACCAACATTGACACAGCAAAAACAGGCAACAAAATAGCAGCCAGAGGTGCGGAGAGCCGTTGCACCTCAATCATCGCCATCTTGTAGTCTTTAGATTGGCGAGGAGCCTTAAGACCGGTAAAAAGCTTTTTGAGCCGATGGAGGTAGGTCTCCTCCTTATACATTGCGAGGATCTGCTCGAGATGAGCGTTGACCTCATTCATATCTGGGATGCTACTCATGTCAGATTCCTTATCACATGCTAAAAATCGACAGATTGGTCATGCCATGCTTGTTGCAAATATCTAGGGCCTGCACCAGCATCGCCTGTGTAGAATCAGCCGTGCATTTGATGATGACCATCGCGGTTTTGCTGTAGCCGGAAAGCCGTTCGATACTACGGTCTAGTTCATTCAACCGCATGGCCCGCCCGTTAAAGACGAAGCCCTGAGGTGCAATGATCACATTGATGAGATCCTGCTGCTCTTCTTTAACCTTATCATCCGGGTTGGGCGCGGGACGCGCAGCGGACAATTTTGACAGGATATCCTCTTGCTTAAGGGTAACCACAAAAAAGATCAGAAGCTGGAAGACCACATCAATCATGGGGGTCATATCCAACTTTGGATTCTCGCCCTTATTCTCTTTTCGTTTGTACGCCATGGAAAACTCCTGCTATCGGCTACCGTTAGCCTTGTGCTCCTGAATTGCGACGAACGAGAGCTTCCACACCCCACTAGCGGTGCAGATGTCCATGACCCGGCGGACTTTCTCATGAAGAACACGACGGTCAGCGCGGATCATGATAGGGAACTCATTTCCGTACTTGCTGACGCGGTTTCGAAGGATGTCTCGCAAAAGGGATTCACTCAGGGTCGCGTTATGAATGGAAATACGCCCGCGGCGGTCCAGCTCAATCTCCAACGTGGTCGGCGGCATGCTATCCGCCGTGACGGTCACGCCGTGTTTTCCATCCTCTAGGACAATATCCTCATTCTTGTCCTGATTCATTTTCAACGTCACAACGAAGAAAATAATCAGTTGGAATACGACGTCGATCATTGGCGTCATATCCATTTCACACTGTACTGTATGCGATTTACCCATTGCTGTGATCCTGCTTATCAACCTCGGCCGCTGAACAAATCATCTCGTTGACGGGACGTTTATGCGTCCCGTGCGCCAATCGTACGGCAGAACCGACACGCCTCATTTGTACGTAGCCGGCTCCACTGCGAGCTATTAGTCGTTGACAACCTCTACGTTACGTAGATCCTTAATCAGCTCCATGGTCATGGCTTGCATACGTAAGATTAAACGATTCGCATTGTTACGGATGCTGTAGTAGAAGGTAATAGACGGAATCGCAACCGCAAGACCAGCAGCTGTTGTCCACAACGCCTGCGAGATGGCCAACGCCAGCGCGCCCACATCTGGAGCCCCCGTAGCCAAAGTGGCGAAAGCCATGATCATACCTTGTACCGTACCGAGCAACCCCAGCATCGGCGAAAGGTTAGAACAAACCGAAATCCACGTGAGTCGTTGCATGATGCGTTCAGTCTCAAGATCCGCCGCTGCACCGATTGACTCCTGAATAACCTCGAATCCCTCCTCAACATGTGAAAACCCTGCTGATAGAATATTAGCCATGGGTCCTGGTTCGCTCTCACAGGCATGCAGGGCCTTCATCACATCACCCTCAGCCATCGCACCCTTCACATTGTCAATCAGCGTCTGCGACATAATCTTCTGTGGACGAATGAGGATCGACGAGTCGACAATGAAGTAAATTGCAGCGGCACCGCAACTAAAGAGCGCCAGCCACAAAATCATCCCCAGCGTACCACCGCCAAGAATAACGGCAATAAATCCCGCACTCTGAGTGGATTTAGAAGAACCGGAAGCCGGTCCAGCACTTTCAACTGCGGCAGGAGCCGCTGCAGGGGCCGCATCCTGTGCCATCGCTACAGACGCGCCCATCATCAACCCTGCAACCAACACCGCTGACATCATCAGTCTTTTCATCATTAACCTCTGCTTGTTTCCCTTAGTTCAACCATCCACCCCGCACCCTCCGGCACGGGAAATTTCCAGACAATCTACCGCTTATGGATTCCGTGCCCACTCCGACGATCCAAAATCACTCTTGAGTGTTGATCGCATCTGATCAGCACGTGATGTCTGTCCCAGTTTCTCAAAGCATTTGGCAGCCTTATAAAGCGCTTCCGGCTGCGCATCTTTTTCGCTTTTGTAAACCGTAATCACACGTAAGAATCCATCCCGCAAAGCTTTCTTGGCGTTTTCGTTCGTGTCGCCCGTAGCAAGGATCACATCCCCTCGCATATTCAGCGCAGCTGCCGAGGCGGCACGGTCACCACTCTTAATGGCTTTGGCCATCAGGTCCTCAACCTTACTGGCGCGATCAAGCTTAAGCAAGGCTTTCCAATAAGCAGGCGCCATTTCGCCCAAATAAGCAGCATCCGGATTGGCGGAGATGACCTTTTCACAGACCTGACGGGCCTTATCAGCCTGCCCTGACGCGAGATAGGCCTCAGCCAACAAACGCGTGGCTGGCTTATCCCACTGCAACATCAAATAGTCACTCGCGATTTTCTCAAGAACTGGCACAGCAGCCGTGGCATTGCCCGTTTTCATGCTGGCAATCGCAGCGTCCAACTCCTTTGGCCGTGGAACCTGCACATCACTGATATTGGCTAATGCCATCTCCAACTCGACATTCCCGCCCTTTGCGGTAATGGCATACGCCTTTTCGCGAACCTTCCACGTGATTGCACCTTCAATCTTGCGGCCTTCAGTGGTCGTAATCACGCCTACGACCTGCGCCGCGGCACTTCCCGCGGTCATCATTGCTAACACAACCGCAACCATTCCTGTGTGAGTGCTCATCTTCATTCGTTTGCTCCTTAAAGAGGTCTCTTACTGCCCGATCTTCGCTTGGTTCAGCCAATTCCTAATATCAGTGGTATATCGGCCATTGGGGAAGATTCGCAGATACGTCTGACAATCTTCTTCTGCATCCTGATATTTTTTATGTTCCAACAACAGCGGCATGCAATAATAGTAAGCTTGCTCCAGTGTTGTGGCAAGCTTGGCGTTACCGGGATTGATATTCAAGATCATAACCTGAAAGGCGACAATCGCCTTACCGCGGGTTTCAGCAGCCTGCGCCGTCAACCCCAGCTTTTTCTCAGCCTCCATTTTGCGCAACAGAATCTGACCGGCGGCAAGATCCATTTCAACCAGTTCTTCCGGCGCAGTCCGATACTTCTTCACCATCTTGAGGGCATCCACCGCTGTATTGAAAAGACGCGTGCGTTCATCATCATTTTTCTCGGTCTTGCCCTCTTCACTGGCGACATCAACAAGTAACAAGTTGGCATCTACCACCACATCCAGCTTGGAGAGCTCCTTATCACTGATAAAATCGCTCAAGACCTTGTGGGCCTCCACAAACTTCTTCTGGGCAACCAGTACACGCGCCCGGCCCAATTTTGCATTCGCCTGCAGCGAAAGCTCCTTGGCCAACGCGAGTACTTTGTCGTACGCCTGCAGGGCCATGTCAAACTCCCGTGCTTCTTCCAGCGCCTTGCCCGCAGCCGTAAATTGCCCGGCCGTGTAGTTTCCGCCCGCACGGAACATCTCACGATATTTGGCGACCCCTTCACCCCGCAAGCCCATCTCAATTAGACTGGCCGCCAACAACGGCACGGAGTTCTTCGCCTCATCGGATTGTGGATACTCTTTACTGAGTTTTTCAAATGCGGCCTGTGCATTGGTCACGTCTTCCAGCGTGGTGTAGAGTGTCCCGATCTGCAATTGCGCCTTGGACGCTAATTTACTTTGCGGATACTTTTTGACATACGCCTCGAACGCAGCAATCGCTAACTTACGAAACTGCGGCAACCGTTCTTTGGGATAGTTGAGTTGTGTCAAACAGACGGCTTTGGTAAAGATCGACATTTCGAGCATCTGCTCATTACGCCGCTTATCTTCATCGCTGTTCTGATAGGCGGTAGGCGATTCTTGTAACATTTTCGCAACCCCGTCAAAACCCAGTGCAGCGCGTGTCAACCAGAGCACGGACTCTTTGAGCACAACGTCACTGTTCTCGTTGGTTACAGACGCCTTCATCAATTCGTTGCCATATTCGCGCTGCGCATCTGCTAGGCGGAATTTACCAACCACCAGCGGGTTGCCCGATTGCGCGCGTTCCTCCAACTTGGCGACATATGTCTCCAACGCCTGAATCTCGTTGGTTCGCACACCTTCCTCTCGATAAATCTGCGCAATGCGGTTGAGCGCGTCGTAGTAATAGGGTGACCGCTGATACTTGTCGGTGATCAGTCGATAATAAGTCATCGCGCCCGTATAGTTCTTGGTCTTAAATTCGCGCTCACCAAAACTCATTACCAGCTGGCCAGCGGCATAGTGTTCAGGATAATCTTGGAAGAAAATCGCGTAGGTCTCGCGTTTTTTATCTTCCATGCCCTGTTCGCCAAAGCGTTCTGCAATCCGACGAACCTGATCACCGGCGTCCTTCATCAACTTATCATTGGCACAAAAGCGTTCTGAAAGATGTGCCGTCACCGTATCTGCCATCAGCAGATTATCTGGGTCCTTGTCCGACGTCTCGATATAGCTGATCGCCAAATCACCCAACGCTGGAATAGATTCGGGGGTTTCAGCAAACTGATTGAGCACACTCAGGTATTTATCAATCGCCTCTTTGAACTGGTTGTGACTGAAGAGCAAGCGTGCTCCCGCGAACTGCATTTGACGCACTTTGGCCATTTGTTCAGCTGTCACCGGCGTACGGATATTAACCTGATAACGATCTTTGATTATCTTACGAATGGTTTCCGAGTACTCACCCGCCTCAGAGGCCCACTGACTCTCCGGGAAACGAATAAACACGTTGATGAAGTGGTTGAATGCGCCATTCCCCTTGCGCTGGTGTGTTTTGGGATCACGCTCGCCCAACAGAAGATCCTTGATTCGCTCTTCATTGGGGGACTCTTTCTTTGTCTCAGCCACAGCCTCGTTCATTAACAAGACCGCTAAAAGATATCGGCATTGCGGCATGGGACTCATCCGTAGCATGCCATGAGAACCATCGGCATCCTGCTCGGTCAAAGCGTCATGAATGGTCTTAAGTTGCGGCATGTAGTTTTCGACCAACTCCTGCGCACCCTGCACATCCTCACGCAACAGGTAGATGTGCGCTTTCATCACAATGGCTTTACCAAACCAAATATCCTGCTTCCAGAGCAGTTTATCAATCGTTTCCTCTGCCTCTTTCAGAAACTTATCACGATCAGCCTTTTTCGTGATTCCAGGAGCGAGTTTCAACATCAACTCCGCCATATCCGCACGTACCTGACGCTCGACACCCTCCTCAAGCTTCACCTGCATCAAACGACGAAAAGCCTCAAGGGCCTCTTTGTCCTTGCCCAAATAGAGCAACATTTGCGCATATTTATAAGCGGAATCGCGATAAAACGCGTGCAACGCCTCAGTCGGTTTGGGCACAGCTTTAAAAAAGGCCAGATAGAGTTTGTCGGCATCGGAATATTTACCAAAGGCATAGTACGCATCCGCCATGGCAAGATTCATTGCCCAAAACGCTTCACTGTTTTTATCAGGCATTTTGTCGATAACCTTTTGCACGTCATCGAACTTGCCCTGCCACAGCATTCCTTGAATTTCACGTACCTTGAACTGTGCCTCAGCCGCTGGAAAACGCGCGCGTGCATCAGCAATGACCTCTTCGGCAATGTCCGGCATACGCATCTGCTGCTGCAACAGATCAATATATTTGAGCTCCTCACGCAACGCCTGTTCGCTGGTGTCTACCTGCGCCTGCACGGATCGTACAGGAAGAGTCAGGCACACCAACAGCGCGAGCCCATGACCACAAATCATGCGAAAGCACTTCTCATTCATAATGTAGTACGTTATACGAGAAGTTCGCGAAAGGGTCAATTTCAAAGCGTATAAAAACTAAATTATGTTGTTTCCTCCCCCTCTCCAGCTCCCTTGACACCCCCCTCTGATCAGATAAATGTAAGTCTCATGCACTTTGTTGTTGCAGTGCAACACCGTTTTGATTTAACTTTGACCATATGGCCATACGTGTCACAAGCAAATGGTGAGGATTTAAAAAATGGGCAAGCTGCTGCGTGTGTTGGTTATCGTCATCTTAATTCTGAGCATCGTCGCATTGGTTTTTGCGAATATGCTTTTTGGCAAACGCGAACTGTTAATGCAACGGACCAACGTGCTTGAGGAACAGTTCATTAAACTGGCTAAAACGCTGGAAGCAAGTGATGCGCAAGATGCGCCATCGCCCGATCTATTTAAGGATATTTCAGAAGTAACCGAGCGTGAACTGGCCAATCCTGAAAAGCAGTCGCTGCTAGACGGCTATCCGATCAAGCTGGAACAGCAAAATCTGCCAACCCTTGATTTTGGAAGTACAGACAAACGCATTCAATTGCGGAGCTACTATGCCTTGAACGCTGAGGGCGGATATGACCTTGACCCCGTTGACCAGAAACCACGCACAAAGGGGCCAGGGACCATGCAGGAGCTACTGACTATCGCTTTTGAGCGTGCAAAGATGCAGCAAGCCAATCTCAATAAAACACGCTCCGAACTCACTAAGTTGCGTGAACAATTGACCACCAACATTGATGAACTCAACAAATTGAAGGTTGATGGCCGTACCTCCAAACGTGATCTTGTTAAAGCGCGTGAACAGGTAACAGCCCTTGAAGCAGAGAAAGAGGAGCTCAATGGTCGTATCACCAAACTGACGGCAGAAAAACGCGAGTTGGCGGCTGAAGCCGCTGATGCCAAAGATCATGCCGAACGCCTCAATGAAGAGAAGTTGGCGCTTTCTGAAGATCTAGGGAAAACGCGCGAAGCGCTGGAGGAAATGAAGAAACGCTTTGCTGGTAAGGGTGGCAACCGCCCCTCACAACAAGACGATGCGGGGACTGCCGTTACCACATTCTCCGCTGGTGATAAAGGTAAGATTATCGAGGCCAATGATGAGTTGAAGTTCGCAATTCTCGAGCTCTCTGATGATGCCATGATCGAACTGCTCGGCCCAGATCGTCAAAACGCCATGCCTCAACTAGAAATGAATGTGCGGCGTACTGGCCGTCAAAGTGCGGCTGGCGAGTTTGTGACACGTATTAAACTTCGTCAAGCGGTACGCGGCAAAAATCTGGTGGTCGCAGATATCCTTAGCGACTGGCAGCAAACACCGGTGGAGAAGGGTGATGTGGTCTTTTTCTAAAGCGACTGCGCATCTCTTCATGGGTGTCTGCGCTGTTCTGTTCCTTATGCTACTTTCAGGATGTATGTCTGACAGGCCTTCGGATACCGACATCCCTTGGTCTGCACCAGCGGGCTGGGAAGGGGTTATGCCGCTTCCCGGTGGTTTCATGAACCGTAATGAGTAGGCAGGGCTATCCCCCGATTGGAACACGGCCTTGGCTGTGTTTAGGTTCGGTTACGTTTTGTAATAACAAGCACTTGCCATTTCAATGTTCCCTGACTTAAACTGTTTAAACCTTTGTAACTTCTTTACAGAGGTGATTTGAGAGTCAACACACCGAAAGGAGTCTTCCATGCTGTCTGAATTCGTTAAGAGTGCGGATTGGAAAAACGAGAAACATGTTCCGGTGATCACCTGTTCCGAAACGTTTACAGCAGGTCAATCACTGACGATTACGATTTCGGTGGGCAAAGAGATCCCTCATCCAAACACAGCTGTCCACCACATTACTTGGATTGCGTTGCACTATGTTCCAGAAGGCGTTAAAACCTCAATCGAGATCGCCCGCTGTGAATTCAGTGCGCATGGCGCTGCTGCGGATGGACCGGACAAAGGTGCCGCTTATACTGATAGCACCATGACGATCAATGCCAAACTGGCGGCCTCTGGCACCCTGTTTGCCACGGCTTACTGCAATATCCACGGACTCTGGACTTCAGAAAAGCGCATCACGCTTGCTTAAGTTTTCAATCCGTTAAAAAAACCGACCTCCGCCACCGCGGAAGTCGGTTTTTTGCTTATCACGTTTAGGTCCCCGGATGCGCAACCTCATACCTCTTGCCCTATGGGGTGGTCAGCGGAGGCGGGGCGGGCGCGCGTTTAACCGAACAGTGCACTTGGTGCTGCCCACTCGAGGGCGCTTCATACAGGACAAAATCAAAGCCTGCCTGCCAAGCCAGCTTGGCCAACTCTTCCAAACTCAGCTTTTGACAGGTCACGGCAACCGCTCGTCCCTCGTAATGCAACGACGTAGCATCGTGGCGCTGGCCTGGCGTAACGGGTCGATAGGCCGCCAACACCCGTAGCTTGCCCTTCTTGCTTGCCAATAAATTGACCAACCGCTTTAAGGGGACCTCCACGGAACGATGAATTAAACACGCGCCTCCCGCAATATCCGGCCCCTCGGAATCACGTGCAACCGTTACTCGCGAGTCCTCAAAACGCACCAACGCACGCGCCGGGTCAAACCGCCCTAAGTCGATCGCTCCCACTGTCTGACTCTCTTTGCCCTTCGGTAAATTGGTGTTGGGTGGGAAACTTTCAGGTGCAGGACGTACGGGGCGACTCACCTCAGCCTGCGCACCAGACTCCTCGTGTACCGTCTTCTCAGCAGTCGGCTCCGTTAGTCCTTTTTCTTCTTCACGACCATCAGCAACTGAACGACCACAACCCTCAAAGCACACACAAACGATCCACCCGAGTACACAGGAAACACACGCCAAAGCAATGGCCCACTGCATCCAGATTTTAAACGCACGCGGCTCGCTGAAGTCATTGAACGTTTCCGGTTTCGGTATCTTACTAAAAAACAACATGCGCCCCTTTATCCTCCCAAATTCTGGATTTCATGACAGGCGGTTAGTATAAGCGAAGCCGCCTCAATGAATAAACAAAAATCCAAAAACCTCTCGCTCTATTGCGTTGCCACACAATGAATCACACTCAAAACTTCGTGCTCTTCGTGGTTATAAATATTGATTTTTCGCTATCAGAAGAAAAATGCTTACGGATTGCATGAACCCCACAGAATTTCGTATGCTATTGTTTTTGTTCCGGAGTAAGTTATGACTGAGAAGAATGTTTCAATGGCGGATTTCGAGTCGCTGCTGACCGAGCAGTTCACCTCTTATCGTAAAGGGTTCAACCCTGGCGATCGTGTTCGTGGGACGGTAAGCAATATTACCAGTCAATATGTAACGCTCGATGTCAATGCCAAGCGTGAAGGATTGGTGCCGCTGGCTGACATGACGCAAGACGATGGGACGCTGCGCTGCAAAATCGGTGACGCCGTTGATGTGATCTTCGCGGGGATGCAAAACGGAACTTTTCTTTTCTCTGGTAGCGTGGGTGCCAAACAGGTGATTGATCGCTCGTTGGCAGATGCCTATGCCCGTCAGTTGCCGCTCGAAGGACGGGTTGAGAAAGAGATCAATGGCGGCTATGAAGTTACGATTGCCGGGCAACGTGCCTTCTGTCCCTTCTCACAAATCAGTCTCTTTCGTCAGGAGGGTGCCGAGTATATTGGTCAAACCTTTAACTTTCTGGTTTCCGAGTATGGCGAGGATGACCGTGGCACGAATGTGATTGTCAGCCGACGGGGGTTACTTGAAAAAGAGCGCGAGGCTCAGCGCGAAGTGCTGATCGAGGATCTCTATGCTGGCATGGTGGCAACGGGCAAGGTCACACGTATTGTTGATTTCGGGGTGTTTGTTGATCTAGGCGGTGCAGAGGGTTTGATTCCTCTGAAGGAAATTGCCTGGGCGCGCGACGTCAAACCTGAGGATGTCGTGAAGGTTGGGGATACCGTGGATGTTCAGATCAAGGATCTCGATTGGGATCGCAATCGCATCTCGCTTTCACTGCGCGGTGCGCAGGGTGATCCATGGAATGATGCAGTTGCTCGTTTTCCGCAGGGCACCGTTTTTCCGGGAATCATTACCAAGCTGGAGCGGTTTGGCGCTTTTGCACAACTGATCCCCGGCGTTGAGGGACTCATCCCAATTGGCAAACTCGGAGGTGGGCGGCGACTCATGTCTGCACGCGAAGCCGTAAGCGAGGGGCAGGAGTTGCTGTTGCAAGTCGAGAGCGTAGATCTCGAACGGCGTCGGTTTAGCTTAAAGCCCGTTGATGAGCGGGTTAAAGCCTTGCAGCCCGGTGAATTGGCAGAGGGAGCCAAAGTGCGCGGGATTGTTGAATCCATTCAACCTTTTGGTCTCTTCGTACGTCTTTCAGAAGAGAAGACCGGTTTGTTGCATATCAGTGAAACAGATATCCCTAAAGGGGGTAATCCTGCAGCAAAACTGGAACGCCAGTTCCCGCCTTCCAGTGAGATTGAAGTCGTCGTGAAAACGATTGAGGGTGATCGGATTGGATTAACCTTACCTGCCAAATGGGAAACGCGCGGAAGTGGCGCGAACGAAGGCAATGACCTCGCAGCCTGGCAGGCCGGAAACACCAGTACCATGAAGAGCTTCGGTTCATTGGGCGATGCTTTCTCTAAATTGGATTTGTGAGTCTGCTCAAGGCACGTGCCAAATGGATAAGATGGCCTCTCCCTCAGATGTAGCCAGTGTTTTGATCTCGCCCTGTAAACGTGTGCGTGCCGAGCTGGTTGTTCAGACCGTTTGGATTGAGAACACTGTTTTTCCAGATGCGCTGGTTTGGCGTGTCTGGTTCGACAACCATCTCCTTGTGGATACATCACGGATCGGGATGAAGACCCCCACCGGGCTTCTGGCTTATGGGTTGCAGTTACAACGCGTTACCCGACATCGACCGCAAACACGCCTAGGTCCCGCACGCGCCTGTGTGGCGCGCTTGGCAACTTCAGATGGGCACGAGTTGGAGGCGACGTTACGGATCACGGATCAAAGTGTCTTCTGTTCAGTTCGACAACGCCATAAGCGTCAACAGACCGGATGTTTATGGGCCTGCACCCAATTTCCGGAAGCCTCTGTCTTGTTGCTTCAGCCACGTTCTGATCCCTCGGACCAAGAGAGGCCAAATAAGTATCCGCAGGTACGGTTTACGCCACAGGGTAAAATGATGGCCTTCTGGCAGCATGGACTGACGCAACATGTGGTCCTTTTCGATCGTCCAGCGGATCTTGCCATGCAGCGTTTTCCAGTGTTCGCACCACCCCAGGTTCTTCTTGTGGAAAACGGGTGGGCGGGCTGTGAACACCTTTTTCTGACGCTACCCTTTTTGAATGCGCCCGTGACAACCACGCATTTTGGCAAGTGTGTGACCCCTGCTTATCAAGCTGCTTTCGCACTGATGTTATCCAGCGCTTTTCAAGATGATACGTGGATGATCCGTGGCGAACCCGGCGTCTTTGCGATTGTGGCACGTCGAGAGGGGGCCAACTGGCAGGTGGGCGGGATAACAGCAACGGCGCGCACGGTAACCCTGCGATTTGAGGATCTCTGGTGGCGGATGCCAGAGAAGATGCGCGCCTCCGCTTATTATGTCACAATTCAGCGTGACCCGATCAAAGATGAACGTGGAGCAAGCATTGAGGAGTCGTTTTCTGAACAGGCGCCAGATGTACGCATTGCGCTGGATTTAGCAGCAAATGGCGGCTTTCTGATAACCTTCCGCCCTATGGCAAGCGTGCATGCAATCGACTGAGAACGCTTAACGCACACCCCGCGGTTTTAGAACAATCAGACCTTTCGTCATCGCCCATGCGTGATCGAGTGGTAATCGCTTCAACACATGGTTTGGGCCCCATGAATCCGAGTAGAGAATCGTGTCTGTTTTCTGGTTATACCCGATGATCAGTCTGACGTGACCAAACACCCCGTTCTCACCCAGAGGCGGCTCTTCAGGATAAAAACCGACTAAGCAAGACCAGAGCAAGGGCACTCCCTGATCGATGTACGTCTTGATGTATTTAACAAAGCGCTCCCTGTCTTGACGCTGCTGCTTGCGGGCTGCCAAGAGAATGTCGGGGTTCATGTCACGCCAGATGGCGACAAGATCAACACGATTATCGGTGAGATAGCTTTTCCAATCGATCTCAGGGGCATTCGCTTTGCGGGCGCTGGCATTGTACTGTTCGATCAATTTGAGATGGTCACTACGTTCAAAATCCGGTTGATTATCAGGTGCGATCAGCTCTTTTTTATCGAGTTGAAACTGGCGCCCGATCTTTGCAATAGCAAGGGTCATCCCTTCTAGTGTGGTGCCCCCTGTTGCCGCAGTGTCCGCCAGTTGGGCAATCTGGTGCTGGTTGATTGGCAACCCATAGTAACGGAGCACACGCTCGGAGGTCGCTGCCGCGCAATAGCCTTTCTGACCTTGATCGACCATGGGCACATGTTCGATCCAGACATCGCCAGAGGGCGAACGGGTGACCTCTTCCAAAATGGTGCGGGCATTTTTGGCGCGTGTGGCAGACATACCCCCAGAAATAGCCGTCATCCCACTGTTTCCTTCTTGGATAGGAACGAGGAGCACGTTAATGAACTCCGCGCTATAGGGAATGTTTTGACCCCCTGAGCGGTGGGGCTCAACGCAGGCCCATGATAACTGCACACCAGGAGTCTGGCGTAGCCATTGGTGCCGTTTGACAATATAGTTGGCTCGGTCATTCGAGGGCTTGCCCGTCATGCCGCTATCGTTACGGGTCGCCATAATCTTTTTTTTGACCGCCAGGGCCTGTGCTTCAAAGCTTGCTTGATCAATCGAGCTGGCATCGCCCTTGTTATAGAGCGAGAGTTCAACTCGCTCCAGTCTTTTTACAACAAAGTAAACACGCGCTTCCTGGACCGTCATGCCATAATATTGCAACAACGCTTTTTCACTAGACATAAGGGTTTTGTGGCCATCCACAAAGCGAAACCCGAGAGGTTGGCAAACACCCATAAACGCTTCGGCATTGAGTTGCCACGTCTCTGGCGAATCAAAGAGTTCACCAAGGTCGATTGAGGTCGATGGTTGCGCGTTCACGAGACTGACTAGAACCGTCACGCTAAC
>CAZSUM010000014.1:10079-21016 GCA_964610015.1 uncultured Lentisphaeraceae bacterium | reverse complement strand
AGCCTGAAGTGGAATCACATTCTCTTAATTTCGCAACAAGAGCCGCTGTGGCGCGTTTATCGCGCGGAATCGCAACCACCCACATGGCGCCTTCCAACTCTGGAACATCAAGAAAGCCATCCCATGCATAGGGTTTGCCCGGAGGGATCGGCATTTTAGAAATCCAGTTTACCAGCAGGGGCACTCCATTCGTATTGCCCAGCAGGCAGAGGGCCTTTGCTTGGACCACACTGGGTGTCGCGTGAAACGCAGTAAGCAAGGGATTCAGGGCCTTTTGCCCGCCACATGCAAGCGTCAGCAAGTTTGCTCGCTGTGACGGATCAGCGGCTGCTGCAATGAGCTCAGCTTCGGTTGGGGGTTGTGAATCCCGTGCGATTTTTTCAATGTCATTTGCGGGAAGATTCTGGATGTCGACCAAATGTTGCTGCAAAGCTTTGATGTTCACATCTCGAGGCGGAATCTTGTTTTTTACACTAAGGACTGCTGCGTAACCCGCTGCATAGCCCAAGTTCAGCACATCGGCGTTCATGCGCACAATGGCCTGTACATCGTGTGTTGTTGAGTAGTTTCTTCCAACAACGAGGATGTTTTGTAACCCTTTCGGGAGAATGGCTCGCAGGGGAATATACACATCGACGTTTTCTTTGACATGTTTTGTAGAGGGCATGAGGCCTGCGAAGGAGTAATCACTGCTGTAAAAACCGTGCGGATCAAAGGCAGAGGAGGCGATGGCGATGACATCGTGGTATGTGCGCCCTGAGTTAACATCCAATTCATTAATAACCCAATCACCACGAATGCGGCGAGTCTCACGTATTTGCGCCATGGGGTATGTTTGATGTCCGGCATAGGCACCCGCTAAAACGTGATGGATGGTAAATCCCGCAATATCAATCGGATCGGCAGGTAGTGAATCGCTATAGAGTTTCTGTCCAATGAAAGAGGCTTCTTCCAGACAGAGATCGCCATCATTGAGGTAAAAGCATTCAGCGCCTGCTGCTGCGCAAACATCACCTTCGCCGGAAGCGTCGATGACGACCTTCCCCAGCACGATACCACGTCCAAGCCACGTTGCAATTTCGACACCTGCGAGTGACTGTCCTCGCATGATGGCACCCATGGCTTGTGAGTGATACCAAATATCCACATGAGCTTCTTTTAGTAATTGCAGATAGAGCGGGCTTCCTTTTCCCCTCCACTCTTGATTAAAGCCTTGGCGATAGCCGCGCCAGAACCCCTTAATTCCCAGGGCGATACTCCCGCCTATGAATCCGTTTTGCTCAATCAAGATGGTTTTCATTCCTGCGCGGCCAGCCGCAATCGCGGCGGCTTGTCCCGCAGGGCCGCCACCGACGACGATGATATCGTAGTCACCCCAGACGGGGATTGCATCTCGTCCTTGCTGGAGGACGCCGTGTTTGTTCTTGTAATAGGGGCGCACATGCTCTTTCAATTCACTCACGACCAGTTCAGGGAGTTCACCTTGTTGCGGCGGTTTTGTTTTGACAGAAATTGCAGCGTTGGGCGGTAACACGAGGGTACGCGCTTGTTTGGCGGCTTGTTCTCCAAGGCGCTCTCCCACATCTGCCAGTACGGTCGGACGCATCAGTTCAGTGGCGGCCTGGCGGCTGACGGCACAGGATGAACCTATCACCAAGAGCCGATCATTTCCCAAAGGCTTACAAACGCCGAGATCCAAAGTTTGAGGATGGGGGAGCGTTGTTGCGGTTGACGTGGCTTCACAGATCAGAGGATTGGGAACGATAAAACTCATTTCGTGGGCAAAAGGCCTTTTGACAAAACGATGCCACGGTTCGCGTAACATATTTTCTGCACAATTGAGTGCGGCCCAGTTAAGGGATGGCATGGGAACCTTTTGCTTAATCAGTTCGGGGTTTTTACCGTTAACAGAGTGGCGGGGACGAGAAACGTCCAGTTTGGTCACACGCCAAGGCAACTGTGAGGCCCCAGCCGCAAGTGCAATCGCACTTGCGGGGGTGGCATCGATAACAATTTTGGCGATAACAGCTTGAAGTCCCGCCTTATTAGCGGTGACGACACCACACAGCTGACCTTGGTTGTCAACCAATACGCCACTGTGACGCGTGTTGTACAGAAAAGTCACACCAGCCTCTTGTAACAAGTGTGCTGCTGTGACCGGAAAAAGCGATGCGTAATTGGTTGGAGTCAAGGAGTCGAACAACGCACGTCCAAACGTGGAGGTTGCTTTCGCGTTTGAATCGAAGCGCGCTTGCGCGACGGTCGATCCACCCAGAAAGGTATAATCAGTTAGGAGCATGACCTTGGCGTTAAGTTTGGCTGCGCGCCATGCCGCGGCCAGAGCGCCCTCATGATTGCCCACGACAACGATATCAACGCGATCAATAATTGGCACCTCACGAGCAGGTGCAACAACAAAGCGGGGGCTCTCAGCTACAGAGACGCACGCGATCAACATGAGACAAGGCCACACGGTGTTTTTAAGCATGGTTATTCATCCATTTTCTTAATTTAAAGAAGTGCAATCATAATTCAGTTTGGAAAGCGTGTGAACTGATTTTTAAACACAGGACCATTTTTTGGACCCTGTGGTTGGGACGAATTGGGGTGGCGGTCACAAAAGCTTGTGATATACTGGGGCGATGTCGATGGAATTGACTTTTTTGGGTACAGGAACTTCAGTTGGCGTGCCGATGATCGGATGCCATTGTCGCGTTTGTACATCGAAAGACCCTCGAAATAGGCGCCGCAGGACGAGTCTGCATGTCAAAACCGATCAAACAACGTTTGTGATTGATACCCCCCCGGATTTCCGACAGCAGGTACTTGATTTTGAGATTGAGCGCGTGGACGCGGTTGTTTTTACGCATGCGCATGCAGATCATATTTTCGGATTTGATGACATTCGTCGCTTCAATACGATCCAGCAGAGTGTTATTCCGGCCTATGCGGAGAGGGAAACGCTGATAGATATCCAGCGGGTGTTTAGCTATATTGGCACTCAACCTTCGCCGCTGGGGCTTTATCGGCCGCTCATTGAGTTTCGAGAGGTCACTGGGTTATTTGAGATTGGCGATGTCACGTTGACTCCGCTGCACGTGGTGCACGGGAATAAAATGACGGGGTATCTGTTGGAACATGAGGGAATGCGAATTGGCTATGTACCGGATTGTCTGACCATGCCAGCCGAGACAATTAAGGCTCTGCAGAAAGTGGATGTGATGATACTGGATGCATTACGCTACCGTCCGCATCCTACGCACCTCTGCGTGAGGGAGAGTTTAACGTTGTTAGAACAGATCGGGGCCAAACAGGCTTATTTGATTCACCTATGTCATGATATTGACCATGCTGAATTGGAGGCGAATCTGCCAGAGGGTGTTGCTGTGAGTTATGATGGGATGCGCGTGAGGGTAGGTGCAGGAGTGGTAAATCTCAAGGCTGATTATTTGAAAATGGGAAAGGTTATATGACCATGTTGAGACAACGAGTTGGGTTAGGTGTGGTGAGCTGTTTTCTTTGGGTGGCGAGCGCTTTTGGACAGGGCGTGGAGGTTCATCTGACGCTTGCGTACAATGGATTTGTTATCGGTGAGCCTGCTCTGATTGAGGTGGAACTGGTCAATGCGACGCGTGATTTGATTGAGGTTGGAGGACCTGATTCAAAAAGTGTGTTGCTGATTGATGTGACCAAAGGAGGGCAATATAACTTGTTGAAAGCGGTGAATTCCGCACCGTTGGCAGGCGTATTTACGTTAAAACCAGGTGAGACCTTTCGTTATAAACTAGAACTGGACAAATGGTATCCCTTGCTGGCCGAGGGCCGTTATGTCGTACAACTGGTTCTTGTTCATGGAGGGGTGCGCTATGAGTCGGTTAAGAAGAGCTTTGATGTGGTGCCCGGTATTCCCGTCATGGAGGGCGTTCAGATGTTTGTCAATCGCGAGACACTGAAGCGCAATTTCAAGTTGGTCTATTGGCATCGAAATCAGACAGATCGGTTGTTTCTCAGAACAATGGATGAGCCTGAAAAACGGGTTTGGGATTCGGTTGATCTTGGAAAGCTGATGCGAGGGGACGCTCCAAAATTGGATATTTCGCCGCAGGGCGAAGTGACGATTGTGCAACATGCCACACAAGATGCCTATATTCGCACGGTTTTCTGGTCATTACCGGACAGTCTGGAAATTGTGGAGCGCAACAATCTACTGGACCCTGAAATTTCCGCATCGAAACGCGTGAAGGCGTTGTATGGCGAGATGGCGGATGGTGGTGAGGCGTCGAAGGAGAAAAAATCGTGGTGGAAGTTCTGGTAACGAGGTCAAAGCCGCGTGTTAACAAAGAAGGAGCTTTCATGCGATATAGGTTCTTTATGCGATGCGGGTGGGTGAATGCGTGGGTATGCGGAAGCTGTTTGGCGGTATTGCTGACGGGCTGTGGTTGTTTTTCGAGTGGTCAGAAGACGCTGAGCGACGAAGGTGCGGTCACGTTGTCAAACAAGGTCGATGCAACATATGATGAAATGGCGATGTTGACTGAGGCAATGTTGCTCATGCGGCTTTATCAGGTTGAGGACGTTTCACTGGAGCAGATGATTTCGAATGCCATTACCGGAATGGTGAAAGCAACGGATGTGAATCAGGCCTATCTACAGTCAGAGGCCGAGGCTGAGAGCGAGGAAGAACCGCAGGAAAAGGGTGCGGCGATGAAGGTGAGTACCGTGATGGCTGATGATGAACAGCTCACAGAGAGTGTCGGAGACGTTGAGCGTCTCGCCGACCAAATTGGATATGTCTGCCTGAGGGATTTTGATGAACAGGTTCCCGAAGCTTTTGGTCAGATGCTGATGGGGTTAAAAGAAGCAAACATTCAGGCGTTGATTCTCGATTTACGTGATAATCCCGGAGGGTCAATCGAAGCTACGGTGGGTGTGGCGCAGCAAGTGCTCCAGCAGGGAACAGAGATCGGTGCGGTGTGTGGTCGTGCGGGAACGAATGATCGACAAACGTTTGTGACTGGGCCCTGTGAACAACGGTTTGAAAAGCTTCCCCTCGTTGTGTTGGTGAATCGGACGTGCGCCCAAGAAGCCGAAGTGCTAGCCGGAGCCTTGCAGGTACACAAACGGGCCCTATTGGTTGGTGAAAAAACCAGTGGTCAGGCTTCCGTGCAAAACGTGTTTCCCTTTGCGTTACGGACACAGTGCGCGTTACGCCTGACAACTGGATATTATTGGACGCCGGATAATTTGTGCATTCAGGGTGCTGGCATTGTACCGGATGAACGGGTTGACCTTTCTTCACAGGCGTGGGAGCAGGTAAAAAGGGCGCGTCGTGTTGAAAAGCGGGTCCTCGTGACTGCGGATGTGCAGCTTCAACGTGCGGTTGAAATATTACAGCGTACAATGACAGTTGAAAAAAAAGATCAAGAAGCAGTTGAGGGAAAATGATTGTTTTAGGAGTTGAGTCCTCATGTGATGAAACGGCTGCTGCTGTTGTGGCAAATGGACGCAGGGTGAGATCCAATGTGGTGTATAGCCAGGTGCCGTTACACCAGCCCTATGGGGGGGTGGTTCCTGAAATTGCGTCGCGGAGTCATGTTGAAAAAATTTCCGGTGTAGTTGCTGAGGCGATGCGTGTCGCCTTTGTTCCGGATGCTCCGGCCGGAATGCCCTTGGCCCCAGACGTGTGGAACGAGATTGATGCTGTTGCCGTGACCTATGGACCCGGATTGGCCAGTTCGTTGATTGTCGGACTTTCCTTTGCTAAAGGGCTGGCTTTGCGACTCGGTAAACCGCTGATAGGCATTAACCATTTGGAAGCACATATTCACTCGGTTTTTCTGACGCCCGAAGCACCCGATCCGAAAACCTGTCTGCCTTTGCTGGCTTTGGTTGTTTCCGGTGGACACACGTGTTGGGTGGAGGTTCCTGCGATCGGCCGCTACCGTATTATTGGTCAGACCTTGGACGATGCAGCTGGCGAGGCTTTTGACAAGGCCGCCAAATTATTGGGACTTGGCTATCCGGGAGGGCCTGTTATCGACCGCATCGCGCGTCAGGCAAAACAGCGTCATGCGGTGATCTTCCCCAAGGGAAAACCTCGTGCGGGTAATCCGGCTCTGGCGGGGTTGCGGGCAGAATTGTGTGTGAGTTTCAGTGGATTGAAAACGGCGCTTATGTATCGTCTGCGTGATAACCCGCCGCAAGGGGATGAAGCGGTCGCTGAAATGGTTGCCGCCTATCAGGAGGCTATTGTCGATGCGTTGGCCGAGCGCTGTGCTTTAGCCTTACAAGGGGGGACGTATCGCGCGTTAGCGATTGGCGGCGGGGTTTCTCTGAACAATCGATTGAGAGAGCGCTTGCGCGAGGTGACAATTGCGGCGGGTGTGCCGTTGTTGTTGGCAGAACCCCGCTTTTGTGGTGATAATGCGGCCATGATTGCCGGATTGGCGGGAATGGGCGGTGGTGTCTGCGGAGAAGCGGCCTTTCGTCTGGACGTGTCGCCAGCACTGGCAGCAGGTGATATGGGTTCGTAGGAGTGGGGTGCAAAATGAACAGGATCGACAGGCAAATACTCGGGCTGGGGATCGCTCTGTTTTTGTTGGGACAGGGGCCGCTGTGCACGGCTGATGAGACGCTGGTTATCGCCTCGTGGAATGTTGAAAATCTGTTTGATACAGAAAATGATCCTGATAACAAGGGGGATGATGGTTTTACGCCACGCGGGTGGATGCGCTGGACAGACGCGCGTTATGCGCTGAAATTGAAACATCTCGCTGAGGTGATCGCCCTGATGCGTCCAGATATTCTCTGTTTAACTGAGATTGAGAATCGGCGGGTATTGGAAGATCTTTCCCGTGTTTTACTTGAGATGTATAGTGTGGCGTTATCGTCGATTGTTCATCGTGATGGGGCTGAGACACGTGGCATTGATGTGGCGATTTTGGCGCGTCAAGATCCTGTAAAGACCCAGTGGTTACAGCCCGTTAAAGGGCAACGTGAGGTGTTGATCTGCCGCTTTATCTTTGACGAACGTCCCGTGACACTCGTGGTCAATCACTGGAAATCTCAATTGGGGAAGAAGGCCGTTAGCGATGAGATTCGGGGCATAGAGGCACAGGCGGTACGTGCGTGGCTGGATGATCAATTGCAACTTGATCCCGCTGCGGCGATTCTGGTCGCCGGGGATTTCAACGATAACCCCGAGTCGCCCGTGATTGTTGAAAAGGCCGGTTTTGTTACCGATGAGTCGCGCGTGCGCACTGATCCGACAGGACGCCTGCTTTTCAATTTAACCGCAACACTGCCTGAGGACTCGCGTTCAACCTACTATTACGCCAAGACAGATCGATGGCAGACACTGGATGCTATGAGTGTTTCAAGGGGGATGCTGGAGGGGTGTCGGCCGGCTGCCCCTTGGCGGGTCAGCGATTCAGGGTATACAATCTTTCGTACGCCAGCACAAAAACTGAAAAATGGCGCGCCACGGCCCTTCCGTCGGATGCGCGGCAAAGCGTATGGGGATATTTTTCAGACAGGGTATTCAGATCATTTCCCTATTCGCGTGGTGCTAGAGCCTGCAAAACATTGAGCACACCGCTTGAACGACTTAAGGGAGCGCAACAGAGTTGACCATCAGACGCACCTGACGCACATGCTGACCGCCGGAAAAGGCTTGAACACGTGTTTCGATCTGCTTGAGCCATGTGCGCCGGATTTCGAATAGCTTGATTGGATGGCTGACGTAAATATAGAGGATGCCAGAATCAAACTTACCAGGAACCGTCTCTTTGGCAACTTCCGGAGGAACCAATGAGGGCCAGGCTTGGATGAGCTCATTCAACCAAGGACTTTCCTCGATCTTGAGGCGCTTGAGTATTTTTTCGATCAAAAGTGACAAGGGTTGCGGGTCCTGACGCATTTCAGGGGGATCGGTGTCGATTGGCAACCCGGGAACAAGGTTGTTGAAAAGTGTTTCAACCCCACTGTTATGAGCCTTATCCCTCTCAGTTAAAAAACGCCTGTGAGAAGAGGGCGCACATAGATATGACCGCTCATCAGGTGACTCTTTTGCAGTCAGAGAAAAATCACCCTCAGAATCGGCTGGGACCCCAAACGTATGTTTGCCATCACGCATATTTAAAGTGTATCATAAACCGGTGATTCAAGTGAAGTGCACAGGCTAAGTTTGAACCCTGCAACACCAATTGAAACTTGAACGACAATCGCGGACAGAACGACGTGTGATTGCACGTTCAATAGAGGGAAAAAAGATGAGAAAAGGTAATATGCTGATTGCCCAAAGTGGTGGGCCTTCAATGGTGATCAATCAGAGTTTGGTTGGGGCTATTCTTGCTGCGAAAGATCGCCCAGAAGTCGGGAAAATTTACGGAGCGCTTCACGGGATTCAAGGTATTCTGGATGGGAATTTTATTGATCTGCGCAAAGAGAGCCGGACCACACTCGAAGCGGTTGCAAATACACCCTCTTCAGCATTAGGATCTGTGCGTCGCAAACCGACACCAAAGGATTGTCAGGCTATTTTTGATCAATTGCGTACATTGTCGATTCGTTATTTTTTCTATATTGGCGGTAATGATTCAGCCGAAACCGTTCACATTATCAATGAAGCGGCGATTAAGGCTGAGTATGGAATCAGTTGTTTTCACATTCCAAAGACGATTGATAATGATCTGCTTGAGAATGATCATACGCCGGGGTATGGGAGTGCTGCGCGTTTTGTGGCCTGTGCCATCCGGGGTGATGACCTTGATAATCGGGCGTTGGGAGGCGTTAAGATTGACGTGATTATGGGACGCAACGCGGGCTTTCTGACGGCCGCCGCCGCACTGGCACGTCAAGACCCTGATGATGGTCCGCACCTGATCTATTTGCCGGAACGTGCGTTCAATATCAATCGCTTTGTTAAAGATGTCAAAGCAGCGATGCGTAAATACGGACGCTGTGTGGTTGCGGTTTCTGAGGGCATCGTTGACAAGGAGGGTACGCCGATTGCAGCGAAGTTTTCGCAGGAGACTGATTCACACGGCAATGCGCAGTTGAGTGGAACCGGTGCGCTGGGAGATCTGTTGGCTCAGGCAGTTAGAACGCATGCGGGCATTAAGCGGGTACGGGCCGATACGTTCGGTTATCTGCAACGTTCCTTCCCTGGTGTTGTTTCGTCGTCGGATGCTGAAGAGGCCTGTCTCGTCGGGGTGGCTGCCGTGCTTGCGGCTGTTGAAGAAGAGATGTCCAGTGGTTCGGTTACAATTAAACGAAATGAAGGCAAGAAGTATCAGGTTGCCTATGAGATCGTGCCCTTGCGTCTTGTGGCAAAGGAAACGCGTCATATGCCAGCAACATTCATCAACAAAGCAGGGAATGATGTGACTCAGGACTTTATCACATACGCAACCCCGCTGGTTGGCACCTTGCCCCCGTGTGCACGCTTTAAACAGTTGCGTACGATTGTAAGTGCTTGAAAAGAGGTACGGCATGGACGAGCCAACAAGTAGCCACGCAAATGATTCGTTGATGGAAGAAGCGCTTTCAAGAACGGAACTCCAGATTGAGCAAGAAAAGCTCAAGCTGGAGCGTGAGCGAATTTTGCTGGAGCGCGAAAGACTTGAGGCCACTCGGGATCGATTACGTTCCGAACAGGGCTTGCAGACCGATAAGCAGGGCCGTCTCTCTGTGGCACTCTCCACATTGGCGCTGGTTTCGCTGGTCTGTTTGTTACTGGGTGGCATACTGGGTGCTTTTTCGACATCCATGCAATTGGATCGACGCAATACCGCACGTTTGCAGGAGGTGATGCAAACGCTGGCGTCTGCATCCCCCGAGAGTTTGGGTGTTGTAACCAATGAAAGTGGCACCGTGACCTCAGAACTGCCTGCATGGCTCAAAGCAGTCAAGCCCAAGGGCACGCATTCCGGTATTTCACTGGTGGTTATCCAATAACGAGAGCCGACAGGTAAAAAAGGGACGTGATGTCGTTCTTTAAAGCATATGATATGCGTGGTGAGTTCAATCGGGATTTTGATCTCGATCTGGTGTGGCGTATTGGACGCTGGTTGCCAACCATTCTTAATGCGCAACGTATTTTAGTGGGGCGTGATGCTCGGCTCTCTTCTCCTGCCATTCGAGATGCGCTCTGTCGTGGTTTGATCGAAGCAGGTTGTCAGGTCGATGATATGGGCTTGGCAACCACGCCCATGGTCTATTTCTTTACAGCCAAAGAAGGCTATGATGCATCGGTGCAGATCACGGCATCACATAATCCGGGCAGTCACAACGGCATGAAAGTTTCTCGTGCTGGCGCGTTGCCCGTAGGGTATACAACGGGGCTCGACCTGCTGCAAACGCGGGTGGAATCTGGCACCTTGCCGCCAGCGGCGCATGTTTTGGGAACGCGCCGTGAAGTCGACTATCAGGAGACGTTTGTCAATTGGCTGCGCACTTGGCACCACGATCTTCTTGATTTACGTTTGGCGATTGATTGTTCTGATGGCATGGCAGGTCTTTTTGTGCACGAGCTGTTTGGTGAACAAGCAACGTACTTGAATGATATTCCCGACGGGCATTTTCCGCATCATTCCCCCAATCCGTTGGATGTGGCCAGCCGTGAGCAGATTGTTGCGTGTGTGCGTGAGAACCAGCTTGATGTGGGTGTCATTTTTGACGGCGACGCCGACCGCGTGATGTTTGTGGATGAGCGAGGCGCGTTTGTTCAACCCGATTACCTGATTCCCATCATTGCGCGCACTTTTTTGCGTCGTGAGCCCAACGCCATCGTGATTCACGATGTTCGGACATCGCGGGGGGTCATTGAGACGTTGCGAGATGAAGGCGCTCAACCCGTGATGGGTAAGGTTGGGCATGCCTTTGCCAAGGTGCTGATGCGTGAAACCAAAGCGGTCTGTGGGGGTGAGTTTGCCGGC
>CAZSUM010000014.1:0-10069 GCA_964610015.1 uncultured Lentisphaeraceae bacterium | reverse complement strand
CTTCCGTGATTTCTTCTGTTGCGATTCTGGTGAATTGGCCGCCATGCTGGTGTTGAATGCTTTGGTAGAGGCTAAGCGCGCAGGGATCACCTTCAGCCAATTGATGGTGCCAATTTGCCGTTATGCCAACTCAGGTGAGTTGAATTTTAGGGTCGCCGACAAAGAGGCCGCGATCCAAGCAGTTCGTGCACGGATGACCTCTTTTGGGACTTTGCTGTCGTGCAGTGAAATGGATGGCGTGCGCATGGACTTTGCGAACGGGTGGGTGTGTGTGAGGTCATCCAATACCGAACCGTTCTTGCGACTGATTATCGAAGCCGAACAGGCTGAACTGCTCGCACAATGGCAACGCGCTTTAACGCAAACCCTCGACCCCTTTTGTGAACCACGGACGTGAGTTTGGGACGATTTTGAACGATGTTGGAAATTGATCATATTACGTTTTCTTATGGCAACCGTCGCGTGCTCGACAGCATTACGTTTGATGTCGCGCCTGGTGAAATTGTCGCGCTTGTTGGACTCAACGGTGCTGGCAAAACAACGTTGCTCAATGTATTGGCCTGTCTATTGATGCAAGACTCTGGACAGGTGCGTCTGGATGACGTTGATCCCTTGGTGCGGCCGCTTCGGTATCGTAAGGGAATTGGATTTATGCCCGAAGCCTGCCCCCTATACAGTGATATGACGGTTGAAGCCTATCTGACGTATCGGGTACGTCTGCGGGGTGAACGAAGCATGCGGGTACGGCGGCGTGTGAGTGAAGCGATGAATACCTGCGGCTTGACTGAGGTTAGCGATGAGCGGATCAGCGTCCTGTCTCTCGGGTATCGGAAGCGTTTGGGCGTTGCGGATGCTTTGGCATTGCACCCTAAATTACTTTTATTGGATGATCCCATCGCCGGATTAGACCTGCCGCACCGCAAAAAAATTGCCGCTGCACTTGTCAGTGCGTCGGCGCGTTCAGCCGTGTTGGTGACTGGGCATGAAATCGCTGAGATGTTGACGTGGTGTACACGTGTTGTTGTGCTGAAAGAAGGATGCCTGAATGGTCTCTACCGCGTGAGCGAGTATGATCAGAAGGAATTGCATGAGCTTTTGGTGCAGCAGATGATGTCAGATCAAACCGGAGAGGAGCGGTCATGAGTGCCATTCAGGTGATTTGGTCTCGTGAGATACGCGCATTTCGTTGGGCATTTTCCTGTGGGGTGCCTGTGGCGGCTTTTTTGGCGGTTAGTAGCTGGACCTTTGTGATGATGTTGCGTCAATATGAGGGCAGTGTCTTGCAGGTGCAGAGCATTTGGGGCCTTTCGATTGCGCCCTGGTTGCCGATTCTGAGTGCTGTACTGACCATGCGGCTGTTTGCTGAGGAGCGTTCAACCGGCATGATCGACCTGCTGATGTCGTCTCCCTTACGTGAACGTGATTTAGTTATTGGTAAGTACCTCTCCGCTTTAACGGTCATGGGGGTGACGCTTCTCGTCGCTTTGTGGTGCCCATGGTGCTCTTGCCCAAACTCTCGCTACCCGTGCAAGCGACTATTCGTCCAACGGCTTTTGCTGCGACATTTGCAATTTTACTCCTTCAAGCCTCTGCGTGGTGTGCAGCTGGGACCATGATTTCCGCATTGTTTAGGAATCAGGCCGCCGCTGCGGTTAGCTCGCTGATTCTCTGTAGTGGGATGCCCATTCTGGTGTATGCGGCGATTCTCGTTTGGATTCCCTCTGTACGGGCGGAAGTTGCGTGGATGCCGCTTCTGGCTCATGTGTACGAATTTTCCACTGGGCTTTTTTCAACCGCTGTGGTGATCCTGTATGTCGCGCTGACGCTCTTTTTTCTCTTGGGGTGTTCTAAGTTGCTGGCAGGGTTGCGATTGCGCGGCTAGTGCCGTGAAGCAGGGGATTTAAGTGAGTAATGTTCGAAAAAATAGAAAACGGGTCAAGCGTTCGGGAAGGCGGATGTTGCGCTTCTCTTCGCTGGTCACCATTGGTTTGGGAGCGGTGCTTACCTTTTTAATCGTTACCTTGGGCTATCGCTTGAATCTGAGTTGGGAGGTTCCGGTTGGTCGAGTAAAGGTGGTTTCGGAACGGACCCGCGATATCTTGGCAGACACCCAAGGCACGATCCGCATCTCCTGCTTTATGGATCGACGGCATCCGTTGTTTCGTCCGGTTTCGCGGTTGCTATTGGGATTAAGGCGCGCGTCACGCAGTGTGGCGGGTGCGGAAATTTCAGTGACATATGTGGATCCTCGCTGGGATTTGTCGCGTGCGAGTCAATTGGCGGCAGCAGGTGTACCGGAGAACGCCTTGTTGTTTGAGCGTCAGCGCCGTCGGTTGATTGTATCGCTTGACGACATGCTCACGCTTCCCTCTCCTTTGCAGGAGGGAGAAAGCGAGAGACAGCGATGGAAAGGGTCACACAGTCAGGTGTTTCGCGGTGAACGTGTGTGTGCCGCTGCCATTGCGCGTCTGTCGTTGCCATACGAACGATCCGTCGTCTATTGGTTAAGGGGACATGGCGAAGCACGTTATGACGACTACGATCCTTTACGCGGATTTTCTGATATTGCACGTGAACTGAAGCGCGATGGATTTGAGTTGAGAGAACTGGCCTTGCCGGGACTGACTCAAATTCCAGATACTGGCCAGTTGTTAGTGATTGCTGGACCACGGCGTGCACTCGCCCGCGAGGAGATTCTGCTGGTAGACGCCTACCTGCAGCGTGGTGGCAGAATCCTTTATCTTGTGGCTCAGGGTGTTCAAACTGGATTGGAACCGTTGCTGGAGAATTGGGGAATTCGCGTGACGCCGCTGATTGCTGCCAGTTCGCATACATTGAGTGGTACGGATGTGGTTATCACTGATTTTTCTGACCATGTGATCACCCGAAATCTGAACAATGCCGCTGTGGTCTTTGGCTCGGCAAGTTGTCTTGAGGCTGTTGAGGAAATTGCCAAAACAGCAGGTGCTGATCGCCCTCGGGTAACCTTGTTGGCTTCGACAGGACCAGATGGATGGGGCGAATCGCGACCGACTGTGTTTCCCCGACAGTTTGATGCGCAAGGCGAAGAACATGGATCCTATTCCGTGGCTGCTGCATCCGAACGCGGTGGAAATATCTCCAGAGATGTGGCGTTTAAACCAACGCGGTTATGCGTGATTGGCGAAGCGGATTTTGTCATGAATGGCATGTTGGCCTCACAGGCGAATGCCAATCGTGATTTTTTTCTGAATGCGGTTGCCTGGCTCGCGGGTATTGATGTTGGAACAGCCTCTTCGGTGGGGGGAGATGCAATTTTCGTCACGGGCTTCACCCGGCATCAGTGGTTAATCTTTATGGTCTGGGCGGCTGTTGTTGTGCCCTCCTTTGTGTTTATTCTGTTTTTACTGGTTACGCCGCGTTTGCGTCGTCGTTGAGATAAGATTATGGGCAATCGTCGGGTTATTACTATTCTACTCTCCGCTATTCTGGTGTGCGCACTGCTGTTGTGGTTCGTACAGCGGCGTGAACGTTATTTTCCTGAATCGAGTCGGGCGCGCAATAATTTGGTTGAAGGACCTTTGGATCACGTAACGCGCATCACCATCGACCATGGCGTTGCACGCATCGGACTGGTTCAGCACGATGGGATTTGGGAGTTGACCGCGCCTTTCGTGGCACGCGTTGATCAGGGTGCTGTTGCGCGATTGCTCGATGGGTTTGAGTCGGTACGCGTCTCAGATGCGCTTAGCGTTCAAGAAATCCGACGGCGGGAACTTTCGCTACGCGACTTTGGCTTAACGCCGCCACGCACACACGTTGAGTGGGAGGGACCGCAAGGCCGCGCACACTATCTGTTTGGTAGTTTTACACCAATCGGTACCGATGTGTACGTGCAACTTGAGGGAGATGATCAGATTCTGACAGTTCCTGCGGAACTTTATAAAACGCTTCCTCGCACTGCCGATGATGTTCGTTCTCGTCGTCTGGCACATGGGAATCGTGCGATGGCTCAGACGGTGGAGTTGCGGATGCCTGGGAGCCCCTTCATAAAATTGTCGCGGGACAGCGGAACTTGGCGGCTTACTCAGCCCATGCCCGCTCCGGCTGCTGATGAGCGTGTCGAGGCCTTGTTGGATCTACTTTTTGATGAACATGTCGATCAGTTTGTGTGGCCAACGGTTTCAAATGTGATGGATGTTGCTGAGTCGGATGCGGCATTTAAGACGCGCTTGGAACTTTATGGGTTGGGTGCTGAAAGCGGATTGCAGGTCCAAGTGGAGACCCATGACGGAAAGGCCCCTGAGCGAATTGTATTTGGTCGGCGGGTTGAAGGAATGGAAGGACTTTCGTATGTGTTGCTTTCAGGGGGCAGCGCAATCGGGACCGTCTCTAATCGTATTGCCGAAGCCTGTCGAATTAAGCCCTCAGAGATTCGTGATCCACGCATCTTTTCGGAAGTCCAAGGCGTGGTTCGTCAAATCCAAATCTACTTTGGCGATACGCGCTATGCTTTCTCGCAGACCAACGGCGTGTGGCGAATTGAATCGCCGGTTGTTGATATAGCGGATCAACAGGCCATTGGTCGAACACTGGATCAGCTTTTGCGTCTCGAAACAGTTGAGCCGATCAAAGATGAATCGGATGCCGTAACGCCAGCAGAAGAAGACGAACCTACGACGCTCTGTCATGTGGTTTTGCTCAGTGGACTCAATACGGAAACCCGCTTTGTCGTGCAACAGCAAAACAGTGACAAGGAAACGTTTCAGCTCATGTTTACCAACTCGTTGGTGGCCAGTTCAGTGGCCAGCAGTAACATGCCTCTGCCATTGATTAGCGAAGCAGGGGTTTTGAGTTTGCGCGATAAAACAATCTTGTCCTTGCCTGAAGCGAGTGTCCGCCGGGTTACCCGTCGTTTTGCGGATGGCGCACAGGAACGTCTCGTTCGCGAGAAGAACGCCACGGTTTGGCATTCGGATGTCGAAAACCCCAAATTACCAGTACAAGACAATCTCAAAAATCTGCTTAAACTGCTGTCTGGGCTTCAGACCACACGAGTGGAACAACTGGGCGTGCTACCCGGCGATGCGGATCGTTACGGGTTAAGTCAGCCATGGTTGGAAATAAGCGTGGATGTGGATGTGGCAGATACTGTCCGCAAAACCATTGTGATTGGCAACTCGGCGGGGATGGCAGGACGGTTCGCAGCTGTGCGAGGATTGGATGTGGTGTTCGTCTTGGGAGAGGATGCGGTTAAGACGTTGTCGGCCCAACTTTTGGAGCCTCGCTAATGAGTGGATGTTAAGGTAGCGCCATGCTCGAATCCCTGATCACGCATTTAAACGGTTTGTTAAGAAGTGACCTGTTACGCCTGCTCAAAGGTTTGTTCTTGGTCTTTCTGACGTTGGCCGTATTGGCGATCTTGTTTGCTCCAGCCGTTAAGCCGGGCAAGGTTCGTTATCGCCTTTTGCGTATTTTGATCGGTGGAGCATTGTTTGCGATGCTCGTCTATCAGTCGACATGGCAGATTACGGGATACATGCGCCCAGAGTTTGTTAAATTTCTGCGGCGCTATAATCGCCGTCCTCAGGCTGCCGAGATACAGGTGATGCGCGGACCGCTTTTGGATTGTCGTGGAATGGTGTTGGCCGCGCCGATCACAGGCGATGTCTGGGGGCGACGCTATCCTTTGGGAGAAGCGGCGGTTCATCCGCTTGGCTATTTTCACTCTCGTTTCGGGATCACCGCTGTCGAACGGGTGTGTGATCCGGAGCTGAGCGGCTATGTTGCGGATAAACGGATGATGCTTTCCGGTAAGGCGTTTTTTACGGCACGGGCTGAAGAAGGTGCCGCCGTGACGCTCAATCTGGATGCTCGGTTACAACGACTTGCCTATCGTTTGATGGCTGGTCGTAAAGGGGCGGTGGTGATCATGGAGCCACAAAGCGGCGCGTTGTTGGCGCTGGTTAGTTCACCTGGGTTCAATCCTCTTGATCCCGGCCCCGCCACGTTGGATGAACGCAACATGCCGGTCTTTAACCGTGCGATTCAGGGACGCTACCCCCCTGGATCTGTTTTTAAGATCCTAATTGCAGGGATGGCGCTGGAAGAGAAGCGGACACCAACTTATTTTTGCCCCGCAGAAGGTTATCTTGCGGCGGCACATACCCCTCCGATTCGAGATAGTGAGTATTATGCCTGTATGAGAAAGGGCACTGTTTGGTCAGGGTGGGGGCGGATGAACATTGAAGAGGCTTTGGTACACTCGTCGAATGTCTACTTTGCGCAGTTGGGGGTCGGCTGTGGCACGCGGGCTTTCAATGACATTATTTTGCGTTCACACATCAATAAGTCATTGACCTACTTGAAGGGTGTATCGGGGGTGCTCAAATCCTCGTCTGGGGAAGTGCCTCAAGTTACCCGTCCCTCCCAATTGGCGTTACTGTCCATTGGCCAGGGGGAGGTGTTAACCACGCCACTTCACGTGGCCTGTTTGACTGCGGCTGTGGCAGCCGGAGGCAATTTGATGCGTCCTCGATTACGCAAAGAGGGCTCAATCGATCGGCTGGAAACACTCTTTTCGTCAGCAACGGCTTCTCGTTTGAGTGGTATGATGCGCCAAGTGGTTCGTGCTGGAACGGGGAAAGGTGCCGATGTGGCTGGACTAGAAGTTTGTGGCAAGACCGGCACAGCCCAAGTAACCGGAGGTGAAGATCATGCCTGGTTTACCTGCTTTGCGCCGCAGCGTAACCCGCGCATCGTGGTAACCGTATTAATCGAACGCGGAGGCTTCGGTGCACGCACCGCGCTACCCGTGGCGCGTGCGTTACTGGTGGAGGCTGATCGATTGGGATATGTGCGCGGTACACGGCGAGGTGCTCAATGAGCCGTCACCGCAAAACGTCTCGCTCGCCAGTCGCTGCTGTGACCGGGCTCTTTGTGCTTGCGCTATTGGCTGTGCTGTGTGCCTGCTTTTCAGTGCTGTGCGTCAAGGTTAGCGATGTGACGGTTATCCCGTGGGAACAGATGTTGCCTTTAGCGATCTACGCGCTGGGTATTCCGGTATTATTGGTATGGATGCGGTTGATTGGATGGTCCGGTGATTCCGGGTTCGTTGGGGCCGTTTTTTTGCTGTGTGGGGTCGGACTCTCTGTCCAATTCAGGATGGGAAGTTTTGCCAAGGGATTAACTGATCCGATGGCCTTAGTTCCTTTGCCTCTTGGATTAATCGCCTTTGCGTTTGGACTGACCCTGACCAGCAAAGGACGCGGTCATTGGCTTTCGCGCTTGCAATGGTTGGCATATGGCGCTGCAGTAGGTGTTTTGATGGCGCTTTTTCTGATGGGGCAACGGTTTCGGGGCGGGGTTTATCTGGCCGGGAACATGACACCTTCGGAGATCGTCAAACCACTCTTGGTTTTTTTCCTCGCTGCTTATCTAAGTCGAAGACAAAAGGCGTTCTCCGAAACTCAGGCCGGTATTCCAATCCCTCCTTTTAAGACTGTTGTTGGCTTGGTCTTTCTCTGGAGTTTGCCCTTGATATTAACTGTCGCGGTGCGTGATCTGGGGTTAATGCTGTTACTGAATGCAATCCTGATTATCATGCTTTTCGCGATTGCAAGGACTACGGGATATCTGGCCATTGGGCTGGCCAGTGTGGGGCTGGCGGGATATGGCATACGTTTTCTATCATCGCATGTTCAGGTGCGGTTTGATGTTTGGAAAAATCCGTTTTTAGATCCCACGGGCAAGGGCTGGCAGATGCTGCAAGCCTTATCCGCCATGTACTCTGGAGGATGGTGGGGGGTGGGATTGGGCTCTGGCGTACCGCAGAATGTTCCGATTGTGACATCGGATTTCGTCTACGCAGCATTAGCAGAGGAGATGGGACTTGTCGGTTGCGCGTTGATTCTGTTGACGTACGCGTTACTCTTTTCAAGAGGATTTCGAGCCGCGGGTTCAACCCGAACACCCTTTGAACGACTCTTGTGCGTTGGCCTGACCGCAACGCTCGCCATGCAGACTCTGCTGAATGTGGCCGGGGTAACGAAAGCATTACCCCTAACCGGCATCACGCTGCCCCTCATTAGTCACGGGGGCAGTAGCCTGATTACAACTCTGCTGGTTGCCGGATTGATTGCCGGTCTTTCAGACAGAAAGTAAGAGCACAGGTGATGAGTACCCGCAGGGTTACTGCGCTGCCGGTGCCGAGGGAGCAACAGGTTGCTGTTGCGAGAAGGGAAGCGACTGCTCAGTGGCAACGGGTTTGGATTTGACACCTTCCATCACCGAACTACCGGAGTGCGAGGTCAATCGCGAAAGAATTAAGGTGTTCAATAGAAAGATAGCGCCAAGGATAATCGTAGCCTTGGTCAGCACATTTCCCATTTGGGCGCCAAACAAGGCTTCACCCATGCCACCGCCAAAACTCACGCCTAGGCCACCCTCTTTCGGCTTTTGCAAAAGGATCACACCGCCAAGCATGAAACAAACAAAAACCTCAAAAATGTACAAACAGCTGATCAGAACCTGCATGATGCAATCTCCATTCATTGCCGCGCATCCTCAGGCGGCCAAGTGAATGTACCTTATAGCAAAAATTGGGCTTTATCCGCAATCGTAAAATTTTGCTCACCGCAATGTTTTGCACTTGAAAAGCTCACGTAGAATCATTTATGATGCCTACTCGTTTAACGAACCAGTTGAAGATTTTGGAGAGGTGGCCGAGTGGCTGAAGGCAGTGGTTTGCTAAACCGCCGTATTGGATAAAACCGGTACCGGGGGTTCGAATCCCCCCCTCTCCGCCATTTTGCCGAATGCGCCGGATGCTGACAAGTTGTGACAAGCGGGGACAAACGCTTGAAAATCAACGGGTTGAGCGTTCGGCGTTTTCTTTTTCCTCGTGACAGCCCGCGACACGTTTTGACCCTTCGGGACTATAGTTTGTGTCCCTATGTGTGTCCCCTTTTCTGCACTTAGCAGAGAGGGCATTCTATTGATTCCGTCCGCAGTGGGAATGCCGCCCGCGTCCGTGTAAATTTTCGCGGTCAGCCTCATTTCGCTGTGCCGCATGATTTCCATTGCAACGCGAGGAGACACGCCCGCAGCCTGTAGAAGCGTGCAGGTCGTATGCGCCGCAGGGCGTGGAAGTCAACCTTGCGCCCGTTGCCGTCCATCCGCTCAATGCCCGCTTTCTCGAAATCCTTCCAAAGGCCGAGCCTGTTTTGCGGGATGCCGTCAGGAAGGACAATGCCGCTTTCATGTGTACCCGTGTCGCGTCACTCCCGAAGAATAGTGACAAGGTCGGCGTGTAGCGGAATCCGTGCGGGCTTGCTGTTCTTGGTGATCGAGGCCCGGACACTCACGAAGGGCGTTTCAGAGTCAAGCGACACGTCCCGCCATTCCAAGGCTTCGATTTCCCCGCGACGCAAGCCCGTGAACAGCGCGACGGCGTACGCCACGCGACGCTTGAGGGGGGCGCAGGTGAAGCAAGGCGCAGGCCTCTGGAACGGTCAGGGCGCGACGCTCATAGCTCTGGGAGCCTCTGGCGTCGATATGCTCAACGGACTCGAAGACGCACAGTTTGACGCCCTTGTTTTTGCCGATCCAGTTCAAAAGCCCCGTGATGGAGTTCTGATACTCGTTAATGGTTTTGACGGATATGGTTTTCCCTTTGCGCCACTCGCGGAAACTGTCGGCGGTAACATCGTGCAGCCGAACCCAGCGGCAAGCCTTGCCGAGAGCGTCAACCCGCGCCGAAACATGACGCGTATATTCAGACGTGCGCCCGAGCCGTTCCAGTTCTTCGACATAATCCGCGAGCAAGTCGGATAGGGGGGCGTTCAGGCAATCACTTTCCGCCTTTGTCACACCGAACCCCGCCCGTTCGCGTTCGGCTTGGAGTGCGATTTCACGGATTTTCTTTTCCGCGACTTGCTTGTCGGACACACCGAGGTTGACCGTCTTAAAAGTCGCGTCCCCGTCGAGCTTGTAACGCCCCGTGTAGTTCTGGGCCGCGACCTTGCGCCCGTTTACTATGCGCCTGTGTTTGATGACATGGCAATTCATGTGAGCACCCCCCGGCGTTGAA
>CAZSUM010000013.1:222-21196 GCA_964610015.1 uncultured Lentisphaeraceae bacterium | reverse complement strand
TGCAATTGTCAATCGTCCAGAAATCGTGCTTTATGATGAGCCAACCTCTGGACTGGATCCTGTGACGGCTCGCTCGGTAGATCGTTTGGTTGCTCGGCTGAATGAGAAACTGGGGATTACCAGCGTTGTTGTTACACATGATCTTCAGGGAGCGCTTTTGATTGCCGATCGGATTGCGATGCTCAAAAATGGAAACTTTGTCGAGGTAAGCCCGCCACGCGAGTTTGTCGCGAGTGATCAGCCTGACGTTCGACGGTTTCTGGACGCGCAGTTCATAACGAAACAAGGCATTCAGGGAATGTGAGAAGGAGTTCGATTTGAAACAAAATACCGATTTTTTTGCAGAGGTGATCGTAGGATTGTTCATGACTGCGGTCTTGGGACTGTTAATTTACTTTACCCTTATTATTTCAGGCACTGACCTTTTTAATGGCAAACATAAGGTGCCGGTGGAAGTCGCATTTGATGATGTTGGCGGACTAAAGGTTCGTGATTCAGTGATGATGCGTGGGATGACGGTGGGGTCTGTCAGTGAGATGCAATTGGCGAATCATGGCGTGCAGGTGACGCTTTTGATCGATGAGGGGCTCACTTTCAAAGAGGGGTATCGAATTTCGGTCAATACAGGCTCATTGCTTGGTGGTTGTTATCTACTGATTGAGGAGGGGCAAGGTCCCGTTGTTGCGCAGGGGCATCAACTTCAAGGCGAATCGCCCAATAATTGGATGCGTGATCTTGGAAAAATTGTTGCCAATCTGCGCGACGCCACAGAGGGAGATCATCTGAGAAATATCATTACTAATCTTGATGCAAGTGTTCAATCGGTGCGTCTGGCCATTGAACGCGTCGAGAAGGGACAAGGAATGCTCGGCAAGCTGTTCTCTGATGACATGTCACTCTATAATGATTTATCCAATGCGGTCTCTAGTTTACGATCTGTGGCTGTTAAGATTGATTCAGGAGATAATTCACTAGGACGCCTCATCAACGACGATGGCAGTGTGTATACCAATCTCAGTGCATCAATCGTTAATTTGAAAACGATTTCAGATCGGCTGGAAAAAGGTGAGGGCACACTGGGCAAACTGCTTTCATCTGACAGCAAAGTGTATGACGATCTGCAGGCCACCGTCGAAAATCTAAAAACCGTTTCAGCACGTCTTGAGGCAGGGGACGGCTCATTGGGTAAACTGCTGAAAGATGACAACAAAATTTATAATGACCTCGATGCAACAGTCGCTAATTTGCGGGAAGTCACGGATCGTTTAGTCAATGGCGAGGGCACCTTGGGTAAACTTTCGAAAGAAGATAAACTCTATACTGAAGTACAGGGGTTGATTAAGGATGTGCGTCAGACAGTGGATAACTTTCGTGATACAACACCTATCAGTGCATTTGCCAGTCTGTTGATGGGTGGACTGTAAGGTATTTTAATCTGGCCATGATTACCGAAGCCTCATGTGATGATGATTTTTGTCTGGCACCGCTACGAGGTGTAACGGTTCGTGCCTATCGAAATTTACATGCACGCTGGTTTACGCCGCCAGACCGCGCAGTTGCCCCGTTTATTCCTACGATTGCCGGAGAACGCGTCAAACCGCTTCTTTTGAGGGATATTGATCCTGGTTTTGGACAGTCGATTCCTGTTATCCCTCAACTGATTGGGAAAGATCCCACTCAAATGCGTACCTTGTTACGTGCCTTTAAAGCCATCGGGTATCGGTGTGCGGATCTGAATGCAGGCTGTCCCTATCCTTTTATCATACGCAAGGGACGCGGTGCAGGGCTCATGCGTGATGAGGTCGCTTTTGGCAGGATGCTAGAGACCGGATGCGAGGAGATGCCAGAGGGGTTCTCAGTTAAGGTGCGTCTCGGGATTGACTCATCTTCGCTGTTGTTAGCACGTATGCCACTCATCAATAATATGCCGTTACGTGAGATGACCATTCATGCTCGTACAGCACGTCAAATGTATGAAGGAACCGTAGATCTAAACGCCTTTGAAGAGGCAATGGCTGCTTGCTGTCATCCCGTTGTTTATAATGGTGACATTCGCTCGCGTCAGGATTACTTGAGGCTCAAGCAGCGCTTTCCCTCCGTGACCCGTTGGATGATTGGGCGTGGCGCCGCCTGTGATCCGTTTCTTTTCCGTGATCTGAAAAACAATGTAACGGGTCCACGCGATGTTGCACAATTAAAGGGTTTTTTGGATAATTACTTGGTTGCTTGCCAAGAGGAACTTTTCGGACCGGCCTCGGTTTTGGGGCGTATAAAGGAACTCTGGAGTTATCTTCATCAGGGGCTTTGTCAAGGTGCGAAGATCTGGCACGATATCCGCATTTGCCGGAGTGTAGAAGAGTATCAGCGGGTGCTCACTGCGTTTTTCATAACGTTTCCTGGGTTTGCATAATAAAAAAGTCACAGGCTCAACACCTGTGACTTTTTTATTACATTGGCAAGAGCGCCCCTAACATCAGGTGAAGTACGGGGCACGTTTGCGTTACCGGCTTTTAGGCGTGTCGTCCACCTTCAGGTCGCCAAGTGTGTACTGGAGACCATCCAGAATATGGCTCAGCGTAGCCGGATTAAGAAAGGCACGCTTGTCATGGCCAAACGATGTGTAGAACACACGACCGCTACCATAGGGGCGTACCCAGCTTACGGCAAAATCTTTATCTTCGCGTTTCATGCCTTTTACATCCGCAGTCCGTGCATCCGAAAGATCAAGTGAAACAAGAACGCGTAGCTTTGAGCGATCGTAGGGGGGGGATTTCTGCTGGTAGACTTCTTCCCCAACCTTAAACCCTTTGCCTTCGAAGGCACGGTTCAACGGATGGTCGGCCTCATCTAGTTTGAAAGCCCATGTGCCGCCTCCACCCCACGGATGACCATAAAAGAGACCACCGACCATTTCGGCAGCTTCTGGACTGTCATAAAAGTTATCAGCACCAGCATGGATGACGCACAATCCTTTGCCAGATTTTACAAAATCAATCAAAGCAGGAACCATCGTCGGATTGTCTTTCGCATTCAAATGCGTGGTGTTGTTTAGCACAATGGCATCATATTCAGCCAACTTTTTGCTATCTGTCAGGGCACGATAGTCACAGCTAAAAGCAATGTCAAAGGCATGGGTTTGTTGCGAAGCGATTTCAAAGGCCTTATTTGCGTATTCAATGGCTTCTCGGTGCGTATAGCCCTCACAGCGCCAGAAAACCAGTACGCGACGTGCTTTGGTTGGTTGGGCTGTCAACTTCTCGCCGACCAACGTTCCCAACGTTTTGACATCTTCCAAAGGTACGGGCTTCAGAGTTTGAGCTGTTGTTTGGCAGGCGATTAGGCATGTCGTACATGCGATAGTCAAAAGTGATTTCATTTGATTTGAGTTCCCTTACTTTTAATACTAGTAATGAATCCGATTAATAGATTCAAAGTTAAAATAATAGTCCGCTTACTCCATTTAGGTCAAGCACAGTGCTTGATGGTCGATTGATAAACTAAATGCGTCACCTCCGATCAGGGGTGGCGCATTTAGTTTATCAATCGACCTTGTGTGCATATATGCAAGGTATTCTGATGTCTACGCTTGCGGTGAGAACGGATAGGGGATATTATGTAACTTCTTTTTTGGAGCAATGATGATGAAATGGTTTTGTATAACATGGATTTTAACGTTTTGGGCGCTCCCTTGGAGCACCTCTGCACAGTTTGCAAGTCAACCGCCGTTGATTACGGTTGTCAAAAAAGGTGCGGATAAAAATACAGTTTCCCTTGGCAAAATGAGCGCCAATGGACCTTATGGCAATCTGTTTGCCAGTACTCTCAAGCGAGATCTGGAACTTTCTGGGTGCTTTAAAGTGGCTGATTCCGGAGCAGTGAATGTGATCGGAACGGTTTCTGATGCGGGTGGCGGGGTACAGAGTGCCTGCCGCGTGACGTGGCCCGGTAAAGCGTTTAATTGGAACAAGGTTTCTCTTGGACAGGCAGATGTGCGGCGCCAAGCGCATCAATTGGCGGATGAGATGGTACGGCTGATTGCCGGTGAAGTCGGTATCGCACAATCACGAATTATCTTTGTGAATCGGCGTGGACGTAATAATGCAGACCTCTACATGTGTGATGCAGATGGACAGAATTTGATGCAGGTCACGCATGATGAAGTGGCAGTTGTAGGACCGCGTTGGGCCCCCAACAGTCAAGATATCTACTATACCAGTTTCTTGAAGGGCTATCCGGCCGTCTATCGGATGACGGTGGATAAGCGTGTCCGTAAGACCCTGGCTGCTTTTAAAGGTTTGAATACAGGCGCAGCGATTGCGCCAAATGGTTCACAAGCGGCGATTATTCTCTCTTATCAAGGTAATCCAGAGCTGTACGTCCTTTCGTTGACGTCAGGACAGCTCGTTCGGTTGACGCGCACACTACATGGGGCAGAGGCAAGTCCTTGTTGGTCACCTGATGGTCGGAGCATTGTGTATGTGAGCGATCTGGCGAAATCACCACAACTTTATCTCGTGGATGTTGCGTCACGGCAATCACGTCGGTTAACCTACAAAGGTTCTGAAAATGTGAACCCTGACTGGAGCGCCCAAGGAAAAATCATTTATGCGACTCGTCGTGGAGGTGGTTATCAGATTGCTTTGATGGACCCACGAGTAGGCGAGTCTTCAGTTGAACTTTTGACTCAGCCGGGTGGGTATGAACATCCTTCGTGGGCGCCGAACGGTAGGCATCTGATATGCTCAGACCGTTCGTCACTCTACATTCTTGACACTCTGGGGGATCCTGCGGTACGTTTAATAAACATTCCCGGCAACTGGATGTCCCCGGATTGGTCTAATCGTTAAACGGTTCAGAGGAGTACACATATGCATATTCGTTCCGTCGTTGTAGTCAACATTGCGTTGATGGGTTTGCTTGCTTTTACTACTGTTGGTTGTCGTATGCCGTGGCAGAAAGGCAAGTCCGCTGGAGCGGGTGGTGGGCTTGACGACCCGACGTTACTTGAGAACATGGATTTGGCACATGTCAGTGATGAAATGGGTAATATGGTGAGTGGTGCGCGTTTTGAGGATACCCTGCAAGCGGTTACTGGTGTTCAATTTCCACCGGTTTATTTTGGCTTTGACAGCTATGTTCTGCCCCCATCCGAAATCATCAAGATTGAACAGGTTGCACAGCATCTTCAGCAGAATGTGACGCATGTTCTCGTTGTTGAAGGTCACTGTGATGAACGTGGTAGCAATGAGTACAATTTATCGCTTGGCGAGAATCGTGCGCAAACCGTTCGTTCTCACCTAGTGAACCTTGGAATTACAGCAGACCGCATTCAAACGCGTAGCTATGGCGAAGAGAAGCCCGCTGTGGTCGGTTCTGGTGAACAAGTTTGGCAACTGAATCGCCGTGGCGAATTTGCACTGTTCCAGAAATAAGTGCCTAGGGTCGGGAGCTACAGGGTATGTCGCAAGTTATGAGTTTGGCGTTCCTGACCGGGTCGGTAGGTGCGGGCGAATGGGTTGTTTTGTTTGTGGTCGTTCTGATTGTGGTCGGCCCCAAACGATTGCCTGAAATTGCCCGTAAAATGGGCCGTACGATGGAGATGTTCCGTCGTGCGGCTGATGAATTTAAAGATCAGTTGCTGAATATGGACCAAGAATCCCCGACAGCAACCCAACCGCCTTCAGCGGGTGACACATCGAGTTCAAATCCTGAGACCTCGAATTACGATGAGACATCTGGGGACAACTCAGAGGTTTATCCTGATTCATCGGACTATCCAGGAAATGAGATGTATACCCCTGACCCGGATTTGCCTGAACAGACGGAAACCGATGCAACGTCTGAGTCAGGCCATGATGAAACACCTGCCGTAAAACCGCAGGAGGTTAAATCATGAAGGTTGGACGTTTCGCTTTCGCAAAAAAAGTAAGTAGTCAGACATCAGATGATTATGATGATCCACCGCGGCCTTTTCTTGAACACTTGATCGAACTGCGTGACTGTGTCATTCATTGTGCCATAGTCTGGGTGATTTGTGAAATTGCGATTCTTCCGTTTGCTCCCCGTATTACCCGCTGGTTACTTGCGCCTGCACAACAATCAAAAAGTATGATTCAGGGCCTTACATGGACCGCTGGATTTGACATGCTGATCAAAATTATGCTGTGGGGCGGAACAGCGATCAGTCTGCCTTTCTTAATTTTCTTTATTTTCCGCTTCATTTTCCCTGGATTGAAACGCAGTGAGCGCACGATCATTGTTTTTTGTTTAAGTGCGTCATCGATTCTTTTTTCTGGTGGCATTTGGTTAGCCTATGAAAAGACTTTGAATATTGCGTTTAAGGTGCTTCAACAAATCAACGAGTGGATGGGGGTCAAGGTCGAAATTCTGACGTTGGATAAGCACATTGAGATTGTGATCAAGACCATTATTGCTTTTGGTATAGCCTTTCAGTTGCCGCTGTTGTTGCTCGTCCTCGGGTGGATAGGGCTTATCTCATCTGCCGCATTACGTGAACGTCGACGATTGGCTATTGTCATCATTTTTGTTATTGCAATGGTTTTGACGCCTCCTGATCCGGTATCGCAAACCATGATGGCTCTGCCGATGTGTGTCCTGTATGAAGTGTGTATCTGGGTCATCAAGTTTCGTGAAGTAACCAAACAGAAAAAGAATGACTCAGGCGATTCTACGGCCGAGTGAACCGGAGATAAACATGACAAGAAAAGCCACTCGTACGCGCAAGACCAGAGAAACTGATATCGAGATGACGCTGAATCTTGATGGAGATGGAACTTGTCAGATTGCCACTGGTATTGGCTTTCTTGATCATATGCTAGAGTTGTTTGCTCGACACGCATTGGTTGACCTGAATGTCCGCGCCATTGGGGATATACAAGTTGATTATCATCACACGGTAGAAGATATCGGGTTGGTGTTGGGCAGTTGCCTGAATGAGGCGCTAGGAGACCGCAAAGGCATTCGTCGGTATGGGTATGCGCTCTTACCAATGGATGAGGCCCTTTGTGAGACGGCTATTGATTTGGGTGGACGCCCGTATTTGGTTTTCGCCAGTTCAATGAAACACCTGCGTGCGGGTGACTTTGAAGTCAAACTTCTCGAGGAGTTTTTCCGCGCAGTCTCAGTTGAAGGGCGCTTGAATTTGCATGTGCACCAGCGCGAAGGCGATGACGTGCATCATGTCTGTGAATCGATTTTTAAAGGGTTTGCGCGTGCTTTGCGGATGGCTGTTGAGCCTGATCCACGCGAAAAAGGAATTCCCTCCAGCAAGGGAACCCTTTGAGATATTAGCCTTTTTTGTTTGCGTAAGCCCCAGTCTAGGATGAGGCAATGATTGTTTTACCAGCGATTGATTTAAAAGATGGAAAATGTGTCCGTTTGCGGCAGGGGTGTGCCAATGACATGACTGTTTATTCTGATGACCCGGTTGCTCAGGCGCTTGTTTGGCTGGAGCAGGGCGCTGAGCAACTGCATGTCGTTGATTTGGATGGCGCCTTTCAGGGTGCGCCTAAGCATGCTGAAATCATCAAACACATCGTGGAAGCAATTGGGATCCCGGTTGAAGTAGGGGGAGGGTTACGCACAGATGCACAGATTGAAACTCTGCTCAAGGGTGGTGTGACTCGCGCCATCCTCGGAACTCGGGCTTTGGAAGATTCGACGGCTCTAGCGGCGCTGGTTAAACGTTTTGGGGCTGCAATTGCGGTTGGGATTGATGCACGTGATGGATTTGTGCAAGTTAAAGGGTGGGTTGAAACGACTCGGACTAAGGCGACCGAACTGGCACAACAGGTTGTGAGCCTTGGCGTTCAAACCATTATTTATACGGATATCGCCACCGATGGAATGTTAGGGGGACCCAATCTTCAGGCATTACGTGAAATGTGCGAGACGGTTTCCTGTCGTGTCATTGCTTCGGGTGGCGTCAGTGCTCCTGAACATATTACAGCACTTAAAAAGCTTGGGTGCACGACACTGTATGGTGCGATTGTAGGGAAAGCGCTCTATGATGGCAGAACAACGTTATCTGCAATGAAGGCCGCCGCAACGAGCTAATGTGTCTTTTTCGATTTCTGTTGGTGTCGTTTGATATGTTGATGTCACAATCTCATCAGCTATCAAAACTAGGTGAGGAGTTTATTCATGCTGGAGCAGGTTCAGGTCACGACACTTAAAAATGGCGCAGTCGTGGTTTCATCCTCTGTCGCAGTGGCTGAGAGCGTTTCTGTTGGCGTTTGGGTCGGGGTTGGAGGGCGAAACGAAAAGCCGGTGTTGACTGGCGCGAGCCATTTTCTTGAGCATATGCTGTTCAAAGGGACACCGACACGCTCGGCTTTGGCCATTACGCAAGCGATCGAAGGGCGTGGTGGGTATCTGAATGCTTTCACGCAGGAAGAATCCACTTGTTATTATGCAAAATTACCCTATGAGTTTTTTCCACAGGCTTTTGAAGTCCTCTGTGACATGTATCTGAATGCTTCGATTCATGAAGAAGAGTTTCTGCGAGAACGGGATGTCATTCTGGAAGAAATCAAGATGTATCAGGATCTCCCGCAGCATCTCGTTCAGGAACGTCTACAGGAAGCAATGTTTATGGGGCATCCATTAGGGGCTCCTTTGTCCGGGAATAGCGCGAGTTTGATGCGGATGAATCAGGAAACGCTGTTGCGTTATAAAGCGCGTGCATATGTTCCCGGAGCCACTGTTTTTGCTTTTGCAGGCCGTTTATCGCATGCCTCTTGCGTGGCGTTGGTTGAACAGGTCATAGGGCCCATACGCAAAGTGCGTCCCTTGGAATTTAAGCGTGTGGACACGTCTGTTCCTCAACAGCGACTCTCTTTGTTGAAGAAAGAGATCAATCAAGTGCATGCCGTTGCTGGGTTTCGAACGTTTGGACGTCACGATGACCGACGCTATGCCTTACGCGTTCTAAATGGTCTCCTAGGAGAAAATATGAGCTCACGCCTCTTCCAGAGTGTTCGTGAACGCCATGGACTTTGTTATGCCATTAACTCTGGATACCAACTGTTTGAAGAAACCGGGATCTTTACAATCAGTGGTGGGTTTGACTCGCAACGCGCACATGCCGCCTTGAAGTTGACTGCGAAAGAGTTGCGTCGTGTTATCGACAAGACAGTGAGTACGCGCGAAATGAAACGAACCAAGGATTATCTGCTGGGAACGTTTCGCTTAGGACTTGAAAGTACCGGCAATCAAATGATGTATCTGGGTGAAACACTACTCAATTATGGTAAGATTGTTTTACCACAAGAGACCATTGCCGGAATCGCCGCGGTGACGGGTGATGATGTACGCCGGGTTGCCGAAGAGGTTTTTGAGCCATCCCGCCTGACTTTGTCGCTGGTGGTTCCTGAGAAACAGCCAGAGACCGAGGACATGTGGTTGGATAGCTTTGCCGTATTGTGGGCATAACGGCCTAATCAGCAAAGGAGGGGAGATGGGCCGAGGGACATCCCAAAAGGAGCACGTTCAGAGTGTACCTCCTGTTAGCAATTGGCGAACCACAGATCAGGAGGAAATTGAGCGGCGTAAATTGCGTGCCGAGCGTGAATCGATGGTCTTTCGCAATATCACACCGCAATTTGCTGTTTTTTCTGATTTTAGTGTGATCTCAAAAGCCAGTGGTCAAACCTATCGGGTTGAGCTGCGTGCGCTTGTGCCCACTGTTGTGGCAGCCTGTACTTGTACAGATTTTCAGGTCAATGGTCTTGGCACGTGTAAACATGTTGAGGGGCTATTACGCTGGTTGCGGCGTGATCTCAAAATGATGGCCGACGCTGAGACGCAAGGTTCGCCGCGCATTGATCTGGTTCCCGACATAGTGACAGGACGACTCTTCGTTGAGCGCAATTTTGATTGTCTGCCTGCAACATTACGTCCTTTTTTTGATGCTTCCGGAATTGCTGGGGCGCATTTCTCCACCGATGAAATTTTAGTTGCGGTTGATAAAGTTGGCCGTATGGTGCGTGTTTCACAGGAGGTTGCACCTTGGTTGGCACGGTGTGTGCGCGAACAGGAACGTTTTCAACTGAGACGTGAATACGAGCAACATGTTCGCGCTGGGCGTTACCCTTTGCAAGAGACTAAACTGTCGCTCTTGCCTTATCAACGTGAAGGCATGTTACATTTGGCCTTTACTGAACGGGCTTTGCTCGCTGATGAAATAGGGTTGGGTAAGCCCGCACAGGCCATTGCTGCTGCGGCCTTGCTGGCTCGTCTCGGCAAGGTACGTCACGTTCTCGTGCTTGTTCCGGCTGCGCACAAAAGAGAGTGGCAAGAGCAGATTCGATTGCTCACAGACTTACCCTGCCGTCAGATCCACCAAGAGGGTGTGTCACGCAAGCAGGCCTATGCACAGGCAGGCTTTTTTAGCCTTGTCACGTATGATCAGATTCTTCGCGATGTTTCTGTGATTTCATCTATTCTTAAGCCGGAATGCGTTGTGCTCGCTGAGGCCCAACGAGTCAAAAAATGGAACTCCCAAACTGCCCAGGCCGTTAAACGACTACAGAGTCGGTATCTTTTTGTGCTGACCAGTTCACCGTTGGAAAATCGGATTGATGAGCTGTATGTGCTCATGTCGATTATTGATCCACAGGTGCTGGGACCTCTTTTCCGTTTTAACCGAGAGTTTTATGCTCTGGATGACAAAGGTCGTCCAGAGGGGGTTAAAAATCTCAATCAGTTACGTCGACGTCTCTCTCCGTATTTACTTCGCCGTAATAAATGGGATGTTGAGAAAGAGTTGCCTAACCAAACACAACGCACACTGATTGTACCTATGGATCCCATACAGCACGAGCGTTACACGGTATTGGGTGAGCAGGTTAAAAAATGGATAGCGAAAGGTAAGAAACACGCATTGAATCGAGTGGAGTCGGCTCAATTACAACAGGATATCACTCAAATGCGTATGCTGTGCGACTCCCCCTTTATTCTGGATGAGCATCGTCAGGGTTGCCCTAAATTAGATGAAATTCAAAGTTTGCTTGAGTGCGTTCTTGCCACAGCCCCTGTAAAGGTTGTGATTTTCTCTGAGTGGGAACGGATGCTCTTACTGGTCCGTGAGCGTTGTGAACGTATGGACATTACCGTTGCTGGGCACTTGGAATCCATGTCGCAACCGGAACGTCGACAGGCGATTAGCCAGTTCAGGACAGATCCTGAGTGTCGGGTGCTTTTAATCACAGATATAGGCTGTGACAAAGTATTTCTGCCGCAGGTGAGTGTGCTGATTAACTGTGATATACCCTTGACCCAGAAACAACTCGAACTGCGCGTGTCCAGCGTCTGGCGCAAACAGCAGGTACGCAGTCTTACCGTTGTAAATCTGGTGGCAGAATCAAGTGTCGAGTTGCGTCTCCTTGACTCGTTCATGGCAGCTCCACCCCTAACGGACGAGGTGACGACAAGCACACCCACTTCAACAGCGTCTGAACCCGCACCGATTCCTATACGAAAGCCTCTGCTTGAACGAGCCGAGCAGCTCGCGCAAAGCGATAAGCAAATCAAGCAAGTGCACGTGGCACATCCATCGCATGAAGCGTTGCATGCGGTGGACCCAGAGTTGGGGTTTGCTGCTACCCTTGTGGATCGGATGAAAACCCGATTAATTGCCTGTGAAATGTGGCGCAATCCTGATGGAAAGCACTGTTTTCTTCTGGCTATTGATGGTGATACCCGTAGTGTCGTGCATGCCGTTCGAACACTCTGTCGTGAGTGGATGGGGGACGCTGCCGACCAATCAGAGATTGAGGTGGTGAACAGCACTGTTTATCAGGTGCTGCGGAAGTTATTGGTGAAAGGGGTGCTACTGCGTCCCTCACACGAAGTCCGTGTGCTTTATCAACAGGATGTTGGATTGGCCAAACCAAAACTTTCACCAGACAGTCTGATGGTACGGATACAAACGTTACGTCATCAGGCGGAAGTTCACTACCGTGAATCGAAACGACTGATTGATAAGCTCTATTTTGAAGCGTCATACCAACCCCTTCGTGAGGCGATTTGTTTGTTGACCCGTGCGTATGCGGTGCAACATCATCTGCCTGAACCTGAACATGTCAACGCTGCTCTTTCGGAAGAATACTCGGAGTTATGGGGCGACCTTCTGCCTGTGTTGCGACGTGAACTAACTGAAGCTGGATCTCCCATCGCACTGTTTCGGGCTCTCATGGGAAAATTCGATTGAGTTTGTTCCGAAGCTCGCATCCATCCACACATCTCAGATGCCCCGACACCTTTGTCAAGGCTACGGCATCCCAAAGGGGGAAGCGTGCCTACCGCAGAGTGTCAGATCTGGATCATCAAAACGCTCGTACCCGAAAAGGGCTCTGATCCAAACCCTGTTTTGCTGTTCAATTTAAACAAGGGTCAATTCTTAAATTTCCGACATGTTCATCACTCATTTTTGAGTGTCATTAATTGTGAGATAGCGAGGTGTGTTCATGCGTACAACCAATTGACTTTCCATCTTCCCTAATGCCTACTTTAGATGTAATATGATTATACAGTTTCTTTTTGTACATTTCTTGGGGAGTAGAGATTAAATGAGTGATCAGTTTTTTAAGCAACCGGTGTTGAATTCACCGTATCATTATCCAAAGAGGCACTGGGAGCTTGATTCTGAGGGGCAGCCAACACAAAAGATAATTGAGGATAGGCGACCAGCTCAGTTTATTACCCCTATACCCAAGCCTAAAAAACGGAAAAATAGCGACGCTGGTCAAGCGGAATTTGTTTTCAATGAAGGCAAGGGGATCTCAACTGAAAAACAGCAGTACGATCCAACCTCTGTTATCAATGTTATTCGCAAACATGTAAATGAATGGCGTTTGATCCCTGACTCCTCAGCATGGCGAGTAACACCTGAAACTGCCCGGTTGTTGCAGCATTGGAGAAGTTTTAATTTTAGTAGTATCCGTCCGTTCTTCTGCCAAGTCGAGGCTGTGGAGACTTTGATTTGGCTGACAGAAGTTGCTCCACAGCTCGGTAAAGCCGGCCTGACTTATATAGAGCATCTGGAGAATGCCAATGCTGCGGCAAATCCTGAGTTGATGCGATTGGCGCTGAAACTGGCGACAGGTGCAGGCAAAACAACGGTTATGGCGATGATCATAGCCTGGCAGACAATCAATGCGGTGCGCCGTCCATCAAGTAAACGGTTCAGTCGCGGTTTTCTAGTGGTTGCTCCCGGTATAACCATTAAAGACCGTCTGAGGGTTCTTCTGCCGCATGATCCGGAAAGTTACTACAAGAGCAGAGAGCTTGTGCCGCAGGATATGCTGCCCGATCTGGAACGCGCCAAGATTGTTATTACCAACTATCATGCCTTTAAATTGCGTGAACGCATGGATATCTCTAAAGGAGGGCGTTTGCTGCTTCAGGGGCGTCGTGGCGAGGCTTTAAATACATCGGAGTCCGAGGGTCAGATGCTTCAGCGGGTGATGCCGGAGTTAATGGGGCTTAAAAACATTCTGGTGCTGAATGATGAAGCCCACCATTGCTACCGGGAAAAGCAGAGTGATGACGAAGAGGGCGATTTAAAGGGTGATGACAGGAAAGAGGCTGAATCCAACAAAGAGGCGGCTCGCCTCTGGATATCCGGGCTTGAAGCGGCAAAGCGCCATCTGGGAATCGCCCGGGTTGTCGACCTCTCCGCCACTCCGTTTTTTCTGCGGGGCTCCGGTTATGCGGAGGGTACCCTGTTTCCCTGGACGATGAGCGATTTCTCTCTGATGGATGCCATCGAGTGCGGAATCGTGAAACTGCCTCGGGTGCCGGTGGCTGATAATATTCCCGGTGAAGAGATGCCGGTCTTCCGTGATTTATGGCAGCATGTCGGCAAAGATCTCCCCAAAACAGCCCGTGGAGCATCCAGTTTTGATCCGCTCGCCCTGCCCACAAAATTGAAGACGGCTCTGGAAGCTCTGTATGGACACTACAAGAAAACTTATGACTTGTGGGAGGGTGCAGGAATCAGCGTTCCTCCCTGTTTTATTGTGGTTTGCCAGAACACCTCAATTTCAAAACTGGTCTATGACTACATATCAGGCTTTGAACGGCAGAATGAGGATGGCTCCAGCGCAATGCAGAACGGACGGCTTGAGCTGTTTCAGAATTATGATGGCTTCAACAACCCGCTTGCCCGGCCAAGGACGCTTCTGATCGATAGTGTCCAGCTCGAATCGGGTGATGCGCTGGATCAGAATTTCCGCGCAATGGCTGGCCCTGAGATTGAACGCTTCCGTCGAGAGATCATTGAGCGGACCGGCAACCGGCAGAGCGCTGAAAATATCACCGATCAGGAGCTGCTTCGCGAAGTAATGAACACCGTCGGCAAAAAAGACGCACTGGGGGAATCGGTGCGCTGTGTGGTCTCTGTTTCGATGCTCACGGAGGGATGGGACTGCAGCACCGTCACACACGTCCTCGGAATAAGAGCCTTCGGAACGCAGCTTCTCTGCGAGCAGGTCATCGGCCGGGCCCTGCGCCGTCAATCCTATGAACTCAATGACGACGGCTTTTACAACGTGGAGTATGCCGACATATTGGGCATCCCCTTTGACTTTACCGCAAAGCCGGTTGTGGCACCACCCCAGCCTCCGCGCGAAACGGTTCAGGTCAAAGCTGTCCGTCCCGAGCGTGATCCTCTCGAAATAATCTTCCCGCGTGTCATCGGTTACCGTGTTCAGTTGCCCCAGGAACGACTTGCGGCAAAATTCACAGATGACTCTATTTTTGAACTTACCCCGGAGATCATTGGACCGACGATTAATCGTAATGAAGGCATCATCGGTGAAGGCGTTGATTTAAACCTGATTCACACCGGCGACTTGCGGACATCCACTCTCCTCTTCCATCTGACAACACGCCTCATCTACACCAAATGGCGTGATCCAGGCGAAGAGCCAAAGCTGCATCTTTTCGGTCAGCTCAAACGCATCACCAAAGAGTGGCTGGACACCTGTCTGATTTGCAAAGGCAAAACTTATCCGGCTCAACTGATGTACCAGGAAATTGCCGATGTTGCCTGCGAACGCATCACGGCCGCTATCACCACCGATATGATGGGCGCAAACCCCATTAAAGCCATGATCGATCCGTACAATCCGGTCGGCTCCACCATCCATGTCCGCTTCAATACATCCAAAACGAGTCGTTGGGAAACGGCCGCCGACAAATCTCACATCAACTGGGTTGTGCTCGACAGCGATTGGGAGGCCGAGTTCTGCCGTGTGGCAGAGGCGCACCCCAAGGTCTTTGCCTACGTCAAAAATCACGGACTCGGCTTGGAGGTTCCATACAAATATGGTTCAGAGACGCGCCGCTACCTGCCGGACTTTATCGTCAAGGTGGATGATGGCCGCGGACCGGACGATCTGCTCAATCTGATTGTAGAGATCAAAGGGTATCGCCGTGAAGATGCCAAGGACAAAAAAATTACGATGGACACCTACTGGGTGCCCGGAGTCAATAACCTCGGCAAATACGGCCGCTGGGCTTTCGCCGAGTTTACCGATGTGTTTGAGATGGAAATTGATTTTGCAAAACGGATTGAAGAGGAATTTGATAAGATGATTGGACATGTAATGACGGGGAAGGGTGATTGATGCCAATTAGGACTTTGATAGATACTTTGCGGGCTGAGGCCCATGAGTCGGAATGGCTTGAGTTTAAATGCAATAATGATCAGCCGCAGATGATTGGCGAATATCTGTCAGCATTGAGTAATTCCGCCTGCTTATGCGGCAAGACGCATGGCTATCTTGTCTTTGGCATTGATGACAAAACTCATGACATAGTTGGTACATCATTGCAACCGCACCTTGCCAAGGGCAAAGGTAACGAAGGATTGGAGCCGTGGCTGGCTCGCTTATTAACTCCACAGGTGGATTTCACCATCATTGAACATTTATATGATGAAAAAAGGGTTGTGTTGTTCCGGGTAGATGCCACCCAGAACACGCCGGTTAAATTTTCTGGACAGGCCTATATCAGAATCGGGGAGCATAAATATCAGTTGAAAGATTATCCGGAAAGGGAGCGGAAATTGTGGATGAACACTCCTGCAACTCCCTTTGAATGCGGCATTGCTCTGAAAAAACAAAGTAGCGATGACGTATTAAACAAAATCGCTTACCCCGAATTCTTCGACTTGCTGAAGATGCCTCTGCCGGATAATCGGGCAGGCATATTTAATAAGCTGGAAGAAGAGATGGTTATTACCACCGATAAAGATAATTATAGAATCAGCAATCAAGGGGCGCTTCTTTTTGCCAAAGATCTAAACCAATTTCCGTCATTGAAGCGAAAAGCTTTGCGTGTCGTTGTTTATAAGGATGACTCCCGGTTAAATGCAGAGCGGGAGCAAATCGGTTCAAAGGGATATGCACTTGGGTTTGAAGGGCTGGTGAATTGGATTTATGATAAAACACCCGCTAACGAATTAATTGAAGGCGCAATGCGGGTTGATCAGAAAATGTATCCCATAGTGGCCATTCGTGAATTTGTAGCAAATGCGCTGATTCATCAGGATTTTACGATTGAGGGAACTGGTCCTATGGTGGAGATCTTTCCATCACGGATTGAAATCACAAATCCGGGAGCACCCCTTGTCAGCACAGACCGGTTTATTGATCATGCACCCCGCTCACGTAACGAATCACTCGCTTCTTTAATGCGCAGAATGAACATCTGTGAGGAGCGGGGAAGTGGCGTAGATCGGGCCCTTGGCCACATAGAAATGGCACAGTTGCCGGCACCTGAGTTTCAGGGAGAATCTGATTATACACGGGTAACTTTATTTTCGCATCGTGAATTCCGGGATATGAGCCAATCAGATCGGGTGCGAGCCTGCTATCAACACTGCTGCCTTCGCTGGGTTTTGAAGGACTATATGAGTAATGCCTCTTTAAGAGAGAGGTTAGGCGTTAAGGAGAGTAATTATTCAATGGTTTCAAGGATTATCAAACAGACTATTGATGCTGGATTCATTAAACCATCCGAACCTGACAATTTTTCTAATCGGAATCGAAAGTACATTCCGAAATGGGGTTGATTTTTATGTGACGGGTATGTGACTGGTGTGTAACTGGTGTTCAATTTTTATCAATATGTGGTAAATCGGTCAGGTTAAAACACAACATGTAGTTTTGATATCCGTGAAATCTATGTAACTGGTATGTGACTGGAAGAGACTTTGAAGGGACGAAACTATGGCGGAAAAGAAGACCAAAACACAGAAGCAGGTCAAGACCCTGACGCACGGCGATGCCGCTCGCAAAAATATTCCGACTGCGGAGTATCAGGCGCTGATCGAAAAAGAGCAGACCGACCCGCTGCGTGTGGCCTATGAACGCCGCAACCCGGATCTCGACCCGCAGCTTATCTGGCGTGGCAAGGATATGCAGGATTGGTCTGACCTTGTTGTTCATGCGCCGCCGCTCTATATTCAGGAGAAGGTCCATCCCAAGGTGCTGATTGATGATCTGAAGAAGTGTTCGGTGGCCCGTGGTCAGTGTTCGGATCCCGGCGCACACGAGCAAATCGAGTTTGATTTGTTCGGTGACTTCAACGGGATTCCCGAGGGTGCCGACAAAACCGAGTTCTATGCCCACGATCAGAACTGGTCCAACCGCATGATACTGGGTGACTCACTGCAGGTGATGGCCTCCCTGGCTGAACGTGAAGCACTGCGCGGCAAAGTGCAGTGCATCTACTTCGATCCCCCTTACGGCATTAAATTCAACTCCAACTTCCAGTGGTCAACCACCAGTCGTGATGTGAAGGACGGCAATAAAGACCACATCACCCGTGAACCCGAACAGGTCAAAGCCTTTCGCGACACCTGGCGCGACGGCATCCACTCCTACCTCACCTATCTGCGTGACCGCTTCACGGTTGCCCGTGAACTGCTCACAGATTCGGGATCGATATTCGTGCAAATTGGTGATGAGAATGTGCATCGGGTAAGATCGTTACTAGACGAAGTTTTTGGTGAGGATAATTTTGTCTCGCAAATCACAGTCCGCAAGACAACCAGTGAGGGAAATACTTTATTGGGGTCTACCTGTGATTTCGTACTTTGGTTTGGCAAGCATAAGGAGAACACTAAGGCACATACTTTATACGCTGGGCGCAGCGATGCTTCTGAGGGACGGTATACGACAAAATATTTTGATGGTTCTTTATATAGGCTAGACAATATTACAAGCTCTCGTCCGGCTGGTGAAGGAGATGTGACCAAGTTCCGATGGTTTAACAGGGAGTTCACGCCTGGAAAAGGCACGTTTAAAACAAAAGAAACGGGGCTGATGCGCCTTGGAATGGCTGATCGATTTTTGGTTACTAAAAACGGGAAATTGAATTACAGGAGATCCCAAGACGATTTTGGATATGGCGCAATGGGAAATCTGTGGGCGGATATTAGTGGTGCTGTACAGAGTCGGTCAGACCCGAAGGTGTATGTAGTCCAAACTTCAACATCAATTATTGGTCGTTGTTTGTTGCTCACAACGGATCCAGGTGACCTTGTCCTTGATCCAACCTGTGGATCGGGAACGACGGCGTATGTGGCAGAGCAGTGGGGCCGTCGTTGGATCACGATTGACACCTCGCGCGTGGCACTGGCCTTGGCCCGCGCCCGCATCATGGGGGCGCGTTATCCCTACTATCTGCTGGCGGACAGTCCCGAAGGCAAGCGGAAAGAGGCCGAAGTACAAGGTCGCGCACTGGTCACTAGCCACTCGCCACTATCCACTCCCTCCCACGCACCTGCGGTGCGTCAAGGCTTCGTCTATGAGCGTGTTCCGCATATCACCCTCAAATCCATCGCCAACAACGCCGAGATTGATGTGATCTGGGAGCGCTGGCAGCCCGAGATCACTTCGCTCCTCGAACAGCTCAGCGCAGTGATTGGTGAAGAGTGGATCGTGAATAGCCGGAAAAAACTATCCACTGACCACACGCCACTATCCGCTATCCTCGCCGAATGGGAAGTGCCACGTGAGCGCCCCTCCGACTGGCCACCAGCCACTCAGCCACTACTCACTGCTTTTTGGCAGGCGAGGATCGAGCGACAGCGCAAGATCGATGCATCCATCGCCGCTAAAGCCGACAGTGAATATCTCTACGACAAACCTTATGAAGACAATAAGACCGTGCGTGTGGCAGGTCCTTTCACGGTAGAGAGTCTTTCTCCCCACCGGGTCTTGGGTTTGGATGAAGATGACGAACTTCTCGATGAAGCCCATGAAGAGATGGCTGAATATAAAGAGGGTCAGAACTTTGCAGCCATGATCATCGAAAACCTGCGCACGGCCGGGGTGCAGCAGGCGCACAAGGCGGATAAAATAGATTTCATATCCCTGACGGGTTGGCCGGGCAAGTTCATCTGTGCCGAGGGACGCTATACCGAGGGCAACAAGGAGAACGGTGCCACCAAACGCGCGGGCATCTTTATCGGACCGGAGTTTGGCACAGTCTCACGTCCTGATCTGGTGGAAGCTGCCCGTGAAGCAGCGGAGTCAGGGTTTGATGTGCTCATCGCCTGCGCCTTCAACTTTGAGGCCCGTACCACAGAGTTCAACAAACTCGGTGCAATCCCGGTTCTGAAAGCCCGTATGAATGCCGACCTTCACATGGCTGAGGATCTCAAAAATACCGGTAAGGGAAATCTCTTTGTGATATTTGGTGAACCGGATATAACGGTGGCCGGTGAAGAGTGGATAGTGGATAGAAACAAAGAAAGGATCGCGCCTTATGAAATCCTTAAACTCGTATCGGGAACTGACGGTTTGGCAGAAATCAATGGACTTGACTGTGGCGATTTACAGCACTACGCGGAACTTTCCTGCCGAGGAGAAATTTGGAATTACCTCGCAGATGCGGCGGGCCGCCTCTTCGATACCGGCGAACATCGCCGAGGGACAAGCTCGCCGGGGAACGGGGGAGTTTCTTCAGTCGCTCGGCATTGCGCGGGGATCGCTGGCGGAATTGGAAACGTTTGTGATACTCTGCGAAAGGCTGGAGTACTTGAAACCGACGAATGGCGAAAGCTTGTTAAGTGCCTGTGCGGAAATCAACAAAATGCTTCACGCGCTGATGCGCGCTCTGGACGCTCGAAAATAACGAAATCCACTAACCATCATCCAACTATCCACCAACCACTATCCACTAATCACTATCTCCAGCTCACCGTCAACGGAGTGGATGTTTTTCATCCGAACACTGGCGAAGTCCGCAGCGATGGCGCCGAGGGCATCGCCTGCTGGTTCATCGACACCGACTACAACGAAGAAAGCTTCTTCGTTCGACACGCCTATTTTCTTGGCCAGAACGATCCCTACCAGGCGCTCAAGACCTCTCTCAAAGCAGAGATCAATGCTGAAGCATGGGAAACACTGAACAGCGCAGTCTCCCGTCCCTTCGACAAACCCAAAGACGGCCGCATCGCCGTCAAGGTTATCAATCACCTCGGCGATGAGGTCATGAAGGTTTTTAGAGTTTAACATGTGGCAGCCTTGAGGAGCATATTATGAGCATGGAATGGACAAAACTTCTTTGTAAAAGTCGAATTGGTATTAAGGGGAAACAAAAGTATTCGGTTGAATCTCGCACTGCATTTGAGCACGACTCAGACATTGTTACATTCTCCAACTCTTTTAGGCGCATGAGCCGTAAGACTCAGGTACATCCATTCTCGCGTAATGCACACACGCATAACCGACTCACCCATAGCCTTGAAACTGCTAGTGTTGGCCGTTCACTTGGATGCCAATTGGCATCCAAATTGGGTAAACGGCTTCCTAAAGGGGTTACGGTTTCAGACATTGGCGCTCTGGTTCAAGCAGCGTGTCTGGCACATGATATTGGCAATCCTCCGTTTGGGCATGCTGGAGAAGATGCGCTCTCAGAATGGTTCCAACGCGAT
>CAZSUM010000013.1:0-212 GCA_964610015.1 uncultured Lentisphaeraceae bacterium | reverse complement strand
GGCATGAGTTACCTTGAGAACTTAACAGATGATTTCAAAAACGACATTCGGCGTTTCGAAGGTAATGCTCAGGGGTTGAGAATGATCACCCAAACAGAAAACTATTTGTTTGACGGAGGATTGCGGCTGACTTACGGAGTCCTTGGTGCGTATATTAAATACCCTTGGACAAGCAATGCGACAAAATCAACCGATAAACATAAATTTGGTGC
>CAZSUM010000012.1:9605-21369 GCA_964610015.1 uncultured Lentisphaeraceae bacterium | reverse complement strand
TAACACGCATCCAGCTTCCCTCTCACAAAGGCGTCTGTGAAGCAGATTTGCCCTCCAACCGGTTGCAAGCGATTCTGACACCTCCCTGTCATCTCGCCCACACGCAGCAGGCACCATCGCTTGACGAACAACGCCTGCGAATCTCCCAAGCGCTTGACCATCCCATCGACGCGCTGCCTCTCGAAACGTTGGCAATTGGGAAACGTTCGGCAACGATCATCACCAGCGATCATACCCGCCCCGTTCCTAGTCATCTGACACTGCCCTTATTACTTGCGCGTCTGCGTCAAGGTCATCCCGAAATCACCATTCGTATCCTCATCGCTACGGGATGTCACCGCGCAACAACTGTTGCGGAAATGCGCGAGAAATTCGGCGACGACCTTGTGCGTCATGAAACGTTCATCCTGCATGACTGCACCGCTACCCCAGACCTGTACCAGCTCGCACGTTTACCTTCCGGTGGAGATTTGTGGCTGAATCGAGTCGCCTTAGAAACCGAGCTACTGATTGCAGACGGATTTATTGAGCCACACTTTTTTGCGGGGTTCTCTGGTGGTCGCAAAAGTGTCCTCCCTGGCATTGCCGGTCGCACCACTGTGCTTGCCAATCATTGTGCCGCCTTTATCGCAGATCCAAACGCGCGTGCGGGATGTCTTGAAAACAATCCGATTCACCGCGACATGCTCTTTGCGGCACAGCAAGCAAATCTTGCCTTTATTCTTAATGTCACACTCAATCCCGATAAAAGCATCCGCTCCGCTTTTGCCGGAGCCCCAGAAGCCGCACACGCCGCTGGCTGTCATCACCTTGCTCAAGAGGTTACGGTTCACGGAGTCCCTGCTGAAATCGTGATAACGAGTAACGGCGGTTACCCGCTTGATCAGAATATCTATCAGGCAGTCAAAGGCATGACTGCTGCTGAGGCCTGTTGTAAACCCGGCGGAACGATGATCATGGTCGCAGGCTGTTGCGATGGTGCCGGTGGTGACCACTTTTTCAATGCGTTGGCCACCATGAAAAACCCAGAGGACTTGCTCGCCTCTATTCAATGCATTCCTCAAGCCGAAACCACACCCGACCAGTGGGAAGTTCAGATTCTCGCTCGCATTCTCGCCAAGTATCGTGTCATTCTGGTCAGCGATGTGTGCGATCCGATCCTCATCAAACGCATGGGTATGGAACACGCATTCACGTTGCCTGAGGCGATTGCAAGAGCCCAGCAAGTGTCCGGTCTGGATGCACGCTTCACCGTCATTCCAGATGGCGTGTCTGTTATTGTGAAGTCATCCGCGTCCGGCGCATAAGCTAGAAACAGTCGCGAAAACTATCTAGGCTTATTGAAAAAAGAGCGGCACCGCCCATTTACCGAATGTGAGAATCTCGCCTTCCGCGCAATTTTTCTGGTACAGCGTACAAAAGTTGGCCGGAGCGGACGGATTGAAAAGTTTGACCTCTGGAAGGCAAACCTTTTTAAAGCCTTGCTCAAGTAAGGCGTCGACAACACTGTCCTTATTGCGGGCCACCGCAGGTGTGAGAAAATAGACTTCGCCAGCTCGTGTGCAACGAAGCGTTTTTGTGTGGTTCATAGAAACACACATGAACAGAACATTTGTTAATGCTTGGAGCTGGTCGTGACAGGTATAGGCACGATCCGTAAAAAGCTTTGCGCCGTGCGCCAATGTAAATACTTGAAAATTCTCGGCACCAAGTTTCCCCGCAGGACTTGTGATGAGTGCAACCCCATCGGCATTCGCCTCAACCGACACCGGCGGTTTCACCATCCCACCGGACCCTTGACTCACAAGCTGACGCAATCGCACCGCACCAGAAACCGGTTTACCCGCAAGAACATCCTCCTCGCGAAACGTTGCGAATAAGATATGGCGAGCGTCCGTACGACTGAAATCATAAGTGATCGTAATCAAGCCGTCCGCTGTCTGCTGACCGTCAGGATAAGAGACGCTGCTACGTTCATCCAACAACAGTCCACCCTCCCATGTTGCACCCTCATCTTTTGAGATAAAGGCCATCAGGTGCGACCGCCCGATTTTAGTCTGAATAAGACCATGTTTGACCAGCAAGAGATTCCCAGATGCTAGACGAGAGATGAAAAAGCGTGCGGTGGGGTGTTGTATTTTGGAAGGTTCCAACAACGACCATGTTTTTCCCATATCGCTTGAAACAGCCTCGCGAATCCCGCTTTTACAACGCGAAAAACACCTCAGTGTTCCATCCTTATGTTCAATGAACATGTGTTCATCAAAAAGTCGATCTTCCTTAGGCATGGTGGCACCACCGCGAATCTCCCAAGTTTTGCCTTGATCTGCGGAAACAACCATTTTAGAACTCTGTTCGGTAGACCACGTGGAAACAGGGAGCGCCCAGTCCTTGTTGGAGAGAACCAGCGGTTTACACATCATAACCCCGTTGGCAACATGCGCCGGTGGCTGCCAAACAGAGTTTTCTGCGTTAGGGGTATCGAGAACAATCATCCAGAGGATATCGGTTTTTGACTGTCCGTGCGTACGATCTGCAAAGAACCAACGCAGTTTGCCATCTGGCGAAAGCCAAACCTCTGGATCAAACGTCCGCCGTGGACCTGCGCCATCGGGGTCAACGATCAGAACTTCTTTCCAGTTAGCGCCGCCATCGCCGCTGGTGCTCAGAACAACGTAGTTGTTGTTGTCCTCGCCAGCGGTATGCCCCGCATACCAAGTGACCCACAAGCGACCGTTCGGGGCAACCGCCAGACTAGAAATACCAGTAAAGGCCCGGTTGGTGACCGCATGCCGGGGAAGCGGCGGCCCAACATGTTCCAACGGTTGCGGTGTAGCAGGAGAAGCCGCGAGAAGAAAGCAGCTAGAGAAGAACGAAAGAAAACCGTAAAGCCTTGTGGATAGTTTCATGCATCGCCTTTTCAGAGTGTGAGCGTAACAGTGTGAGTGAGTTGCATCTTACTGCGTCGCGATCTCCATTTCAAGCCACTGATTTTTTCTTTTCGTGTGAACACACACGCAGCCATGAATGAAGAGGAGATTCTCTTTTCTGGACTATTTTATGACTAGCGCACCTGTGCTATTATGCTTCTACACATGAAACAGAGGCTTACACTTTTTACCATCTGCCTGCTGATGGCTCAGCTCCTGTGCGCAACTGACGATCCCTCTCTGGACCTCTACGCAGGTTGGCGCTGGATGCCCTTCAGTGATTCTATCCTTGCCCCCTATCACGACCGTGGCTCGCCCTACTGGCGCTCGTGGAGTCCCACGGCTGGCATTGGGGTTCCGCTAATGGGTCACGCGTTCCCGTATCCCTCACCCTATGGCTACTCGGGTTATGGGTATGCGCCCTATGGGTGGGGGTTGGACTATGGCGTTTACGTGCGATTGGATAATCGCCCTCTTTTCGCGCTACCTGACAACTCGCACAGCACGCCAATCCCCGGTTCTGCACCCATCAAATTACGCGATCCAGATCAGGAAGAGATTTGGTCACGTGCCTTTGAAATTTTATTGGACGGGCAGGGTCTTGAAGCGTGGGGCGTTCCGCCCGATACCTCCGCGCCATCGCTAACTCCCGACCCCACGGTAGGGACGCCTCCCCGAGGCGTCCGCTAAACAGTTAGGACGTAGCCTTGGCAGAGGTGCCGAGGCGTCCGCACGGTCAGGACATGGTCGGGACAGGGACCGACGGGACATGGACCTGCGGACGTCTCGGGGAGACATCCCTACCAGAGACCAGCCCCCACTCGGTAGGCGGTGCGGAGGAAAGAGAACCATAAACCACACAAAAAAGAGTTGTTTATATTGAGGTACTCGCGTTACGATGCCCACGATTTAAATGGCAATTTATAATTGTAAGAGTCTAGGTATGACGTTTTCTGAGAGACTCTTGAGCTGGTCCTTTATCTGCCTGATGACGGTGATGTGCCAGGGAGGCGTGCAGGTTGAGGAAACCACCGTGCCCCTCCCCACCTATCCGCGGGGACCATAAGGATATCGTAGAAATGTTTATAAGAAAACTCAGCGTGGGAATAGAAGTTCTCTGCTTGGCGACGGCCTTGCAAACACTCGGGGGACCTTTAGAAGAGACTTTTCAAACGCCACCGGATGCTGCCAAACCACTAACGTGGTGGCACTGGCTGGGGGGAAGTGTCAGCGAAGCAGGGATTACCGCTGAGCTGGAAGCCATGAAGCAAGTCGGCATCGGTGGCGTACAAATGTTCGCGGGTCCCGGTTCCTATTTAGGGCTGACTCAGGGAGAGATGAAGTGCCTCTCACCCGAATGGTTCGAACGTGTGCAATATGCAACCTCAGAGTGTAAACGTCTGGGCCTCTCATTTGGGATGCAGGACTGCCCCGGCTGGAGTACAGCAGGGGGACCGTGGATTACGCCTGACAAAAACATGTTTCATGTGGTTACAGAACGACACTTTGTCAAAGGCGGTGATACGCTCACCCTAAAGAAGCCAGCTTCATGGCCTAACCACGCGCCGCTGTTCTATGATGATATTGCGGTTGTGGCGTTTCCTACGCCAGCCGCATATCGTCATCTTTCCGTTTTGCCCAAACCTGAGATTTCAGCCTCTTTCGCTTCAACCAATATGGCCTATCTCAACCGTGAGTCCCGTCAAGTCCGTTGCGCCACCTACAACTATTCACCAGATTACGTCACGTATGAAACCGGGCCAGATGACAAAACCGTGTGGATACAATTTGCATTTCCCGAGGCCTTTACATGCCGCTCCGTATCGATCACAACATCCCCTAAAAGTCATGCCCCTGCGGAACATACAGCGGAAGTCTGGGCCAGTGAGGATGGCCAAACATTTCGCAACGTGCGGTGCCTCTCCTCTTACCTCGCTCAGTACAAAAGTTCCAGTGCCCCGGTCTCGCATGCGCTACCCGCCACACACGCCCGCGTCTTTCGTCTGGTCTGGAAAACGCCTGTTACCCTAAAGCTGCGTCGTGTTGAGTGGTCTGCCGAGCCCGTTGTTACGGATTTGGATGGGCAGACCGGCAAAGAAGCCCGTACACTTCTTGTACCGGACACCATGGCCGATGAGCCAGACACCCTCGTCGATCCGGCTACACTTGTTGATCTCACTCAATATCTCGACACCGCAGGGACCTTGACTTGGCAGGTGCCCCAAGGTGACTGGACTGTCGTTCGTGTCGGGTACCGGAGCACGGGTGCCCGTAACGCACCGACCGCGCCCGAAGCAAGCGGATTTGAGTGCAACAAATTCGATCCAGAAATTGTTGCCTTTCATTTTGATAACTATATCGGGCGCATGATTGACGTGGCTCGCCGCGTCAAGAGCGAGAGCGCAATCAAACAGGTTGTTGTCGATAGTTGGGAAGCACACACGCAGAACTGGACCCCCAAGTTTCGCGACGAGTTTAAGAAACGGCGCGAATACGATCTTTTCCCCTATTTGCCAGCCTATGCCGGCTTCATTGTCAGCAGTCGCGACGTCACACGTCGCTATTTCCGCGATGCACGTCAAACAGGTAGCGACTTGGTTTCAGAAAACTTCTTTGGCACCTTGCGAACATGTGCCGCTCGTCACGGAATGAAACTGTACTGCCAAGAGTGTAGTGGCAACGGATCAGGAACCATGACCGCTGATGCAATGCAACCCTATCTCTATGTGGATGTACCCATGGCCGGCGCTTCACCCGAACGGTTCGCTGCGTCCGCAGCACATGTCACCGGTGCGCCAGTGGTGGCTCGTGAAACACACACGCAAGGCGGCGCCAATTCACCAGAGTGGGGTCAGGCCCCTTACAACCTGAAAAGCATAGAGGACTCTTTATTCACATTTGGAATCAATCAAATTGTCTTTCACACCTATGCTCATAATCCTTTTCCAGAGCGTCTCTCACCTGGACCTGCGTTTGGACGGTATGGCATGCCTTTCAGCCGTGGTCAGACTTGGTGGCCCTATGCAAAAGAGTGGATCCATTATTTGACCCGTTGTCAGGCCATGCTGCAGAAAGGTCGAGCAATCGCAGATGTTCTTTGTTTTTATGGCGAGGAGCCTGCCGGACAACTTCCGAATGTTCTTGAAGACAACCAAAACCTACCGGGGCTGCCCGTTGGTTACTCCTTTGATTTTATGCCTCCGATGCTCCTGCCGCAAATGGATCTCTTCAACGGGCGGGCAGGGTTAAAAACAGGCTCACGTTATCGTTTACTCGTTCTCAAAAATGCAGACCGAATGACCCCACAAACAGCGCGTGAACTTAAGCGCTTAGTCAAAGGTGGGTTGTCCCTTCTAGGCCCGCGTCCATCGGTTAGTCCTAGTTTGTCGGATTACCCCGCTTGCGATGCTGAAGTACAGAAAATCTGCGCTGAACTTTGGGGCCTCTGTGATGGCAAACAAGTCACAGAAAATCTCTTTGGCAAGGGACACGTCTTTTGCGGAATTGAACTCGCCGAGGCGCTCAAGCGCTTACAACTTCGGCCTGACTTAACTTTTGCTGTCAAGACCGGCGGACCGCTAATGTCGTTTATCCATCGTCAGACCGAAGAAGCCGATGTTTATTTTTTAGCTAATCGTTCACATCAAGGTCAGATCGACCTTACTTTTCGCGTGTCTGATCGTTGTCCTGAAATTTGGGACCCTGTAACCGGTCAGATCGATGAGGCCCCTGCTTTCAAACAAGTCGATGATCAGATCCACCTCTCCCTCAACTTCGCTCGTTATCAGAGTTTATTCGTGGTGTTCCGTAACCCACTCACGTCCACAATCCTCAACCAGCAAAAAGACCGTGTTGCGGTTGACGAAAAAACGATTGAGCTCAAAGGTCCTTGGACCGTTGCCTTTAACCCGCAGTGGGATGCTCCCGCGTCAATCACGTTCCCTACGCTACAAGACTGGACATGTCATACCAACTCGGCGATCAAGTACTACTCGGGAACCGGCAGTTATAAAACCATCTTTACGTGGGAAGGAAACCCCAAACAGCGTGTTCGCTTGGATCTGGGGGCCGTCAGGTCTATTGCAGAAGTTGTTCTGAACAATACCCCTTGTGGCATTGCCTGGACCTTCCCGTTTGCGGTTGACATCACCTCAGCCATCAAAAATGGGGACAATACGCTTGAAGTCAACGTGGCCAACACATGGGCCAATCGACTGATTGGCGATCAACGGCTTCCACCCGAGAAGCGCCGGACATGGACAACACATCATGTCTATACAAAAGATACGCCCGTAGAGAACTACCCCTCCGGACTTTTGGGCCCTGTGACCATCATATCCTGTCCATAAGAATGTTTCACACCTTTCGTTGTGCACCTGTTACCCACACCTGCATCGCGCGAGACTCGATCAGGCCAAAAGAGCTCCTTTTACACGCACTCATTTCTTTCATTTCACATTTGACAGGGCGCCCACATTTGGCTATTTTGCCAAATATACAACTGAGAAAGAAGGCGATGACAAAACAAGAACAGCTGATACTCAAAGCGAAATCACGCGTGCTTAAAGCTCTGGCGCATCCGACCCGCTTATGGATCGTGGAGCAGTTGGCTGGCGGCGAGCAGTGTGTTTGCACCTTTGTCGATGTGATCAATGCGGATTTTTCAACCATCTCAAAACACCTGTCCGTGCTAAAACAAGCTGGCCTTGTTGAGCATGATAAACGAGGGAAGCAAGTTTTCTATCGGTTAAAGGTTCCCTGTGTTAACACCTTCCTGGGGTGTATTGAGGCTGTTATTAAGTCTCAGAAACGCTCACTTTTGACTAAATAAGGATAAGAGGTGCGTATGAATTGGAAATCTGAGTGGAAAAAACTAGCTGCTATCGTCGGTGTCTTTTTGACGTTCTTTTACCTTCCTATTGGCACCGCACGGTTTGACCATGCCATGCTGGAGGCGCTTTATCTAGCTAAGTGGTATGCGCAAGAACATGTCCTGCTTTGTCTGATCCCCGCCTTTTTCATTGCTGGGGCAATTGCTGTCTTTGTCAGTCAAGCATCGGTGATGAAATATCTTGGTGCTAAGGCCAACAAGATCCTCGCCTATGGCGTGGCCGCCGTGTCAGGAACCATTCTGGCCGTTTGCTCATGCACCGTCCTCCCGCTCTTTGCGGGTATCTATCGCATGGGTGCGGGGCTTGGTCCAGCCACGGCCTTTCTCTATTCAGGCCCGGCAATTAATGTGTTGGCCATTGTCTTGACGGCGAGGGTGCTGGGCATCGAACTCGGCATCGCACGAGCAGTTGGCGCCATACTCTTCAGTGTGATAATTGGTGTTCTGATGCACGTGATTTTTATCAAAGAAGAGACTCAGAAAGCAAAGGCACAACTGGCCATGCCGGAGGAGGAGGTTAAGCGCCCACTTTGGCAGAACGGGCTCTACTTTGCATTCATGGTTGGCATTCTGGTGTTTGCGAACTGGGGCAAGCCAACGGAAGCCATTGGTGTCTGGGCCGCAATCTATAGCTCTAAATGGATGGTCACCTCATTTTTTGCGATCGCCTGCGGGGTTATGCTCGTTCGTTGGTTCGCGCTTGCCTGGTGGAAGGTTGTGCTGACCGCACTACCAACCGCAACCCTGGCCTTTGTCTTTCCAGAACAACCCATGGTGGCTTTTGCCGCGGCAGTGATCGGGCTCTCAGCCTTTACCAGCACAGATAAGGGAGAAACGTCCGAATGGTTTTCATCTTCATGGGGATTCGCCAAGCAAATCATGCCGCTCCTTCTTTTCGGTGTTCTGATTGCAGGAGCCCTGCTTGGACGCGTGGGTCATGAAGGTCTGATTCCCTCTGAGTGGGTCTCCAAAGCGGTTGGCGGAAACTCTCTCTCTGCCAACTTCTTCGCATCCTTTGCCGGAGCTTTCATGTATTTTGCCACCCTGACCGAAGTCCCCATTCTACAAGGGCTGATTGGAAACGGCATGGGCAAAGGACCTGCCCTAGCGTTGCTGCTCGCCGGGCCCGCATTGAGTCTACCGAACATGCTGGTGATCCGCAGTGTGCTGGGTACCAAGAAGACCGTTGTCTTTGTGAGTCTGGTGATTGTGATGGCAACCATCAGCGGAATCATTTTTGGCGCTTTTTTTGGATAAACAAACAAATGGAGGAACACGATGAAAATTCAAATTCTGGGCACTGGGTGCCCCAAGTGCAAAAAACTAGCTGAAAACGCAATGGCAGCGGCAACAGACCTTGAATTGGACTATGACTTGGAAAAGGTGACGGACATCAATCAAATCATGACCTTCGGCGTGATGATGACCCCTGCCCTTGCTGTCGATGGTGTGGTCAAAGTTGTCGGCAAGGTTCCAACCATTGAAGAAATCAAAGGGTTTTTAAAGCAGTAAAGGAGATGCCCCCAATGAATACGAGTTCTAACTGTACCCGTCAAGCTATCCTGCTACAGGAGGTCTGCTTATGAAAGCACTCATGAAAACAACCTTGTTTCTGTTGATGAGTCTCTGCCTGCTCTCTCTGACAGCGTGTAGCAAGGATACCGGGGCCGAGAAAACAGGAGCGCCTTCAGAAGCTGAAGCCCTTCAGCACCTGCCCAAACTACTCGACTTGGGGGCCCACACCTGCATTCCCTGTAAAAAAATGGCGCCGATTCTGGCTGCGTTGACCCAGGAATACAAAGGTGTTTTTGACGTTGAGTTTATCGATGTCTGGCAGCCGGAAAATAAAGAAAAGGCCAAGGCACATGGAATCGAGTCTATCCCCACTCAGATCTTCTTTGATGCCAAAGGCAAGGAGCTGTGGCGGCATGTTGGCTTTATTTCTAAAGAGGAGATACTGGCACAATGGCAACAACTGGGCTATGAATTTAATATGGCAACAACACCGTTGAAACAAGAGTAAAAGAGAGTCATACCCGTTCGCGCATAGGCGATGCCTTTTTTCATATGATCCCTTTTTCACAATACCGTGGGCATATGGACAGAAGGGCGTTCTTTTTTGTATAGTTTGCCTATGAGTGAATTTCAAATAGATCACGTGACCCGCTGGCAAAAGGTCGTTTGTGTCGGGTGGAGCGTTGGAATACTAGCATGGCGTGTTTGTGCTGGGGAGATCACACACACATGGCCGCAGTACCGAGGACCAGAAGGTCAAGGACTTGGCGTGGCGACGCACTTGCCACACACCTGGAGCGAGACGAATCACGTCCTCTGGATGTGTCCATTACCAGGGCTAGGACACTCTTCGCCCGTGGTGGCGGATCAGCGGGTTTGGCTAACCAGCGCGACTGACAAGGGACGCCAGCGGCATGTGCTCTGTGTGGATCTGCAAACTGGCGCGTTGGTGCGTGATCGGGTGTTGTACACCTGCGATGAGCCGGAGCGCTGTCATAACCTGAACAGTTTTGCCACGCCAACACCCGTGCTGGAGGATGGGCGGGTGTATGTGACCTTTGGTAAAGAGGGCACGGCCTGTCTCGCGGCGGAGAGTGGTGAGACCCTCTGGGAACGTCGGGATTTACCGGTACACTATTTTGATGTGGGCGTCGCCAGTTCGCCAATTCTTTATCAGGACAAGCTGATTTTGACGTGTGATGGTCAGGCAGATGATGTGCGTTATGTGATTGCGCTCGACAAGTTGACGGGCAAGACGGTGTGGCGTACAGATCGCGTCTTCGCGGATGGAAAAAATCCAGCTTATACTCACTCGTCTGGCGTACCGCTGGTGGTGCCGGTGGCTGGTCAAGCACAACTGATTAGCCCAGGAGCGCATGGCGTACGAGCGTATGATTTACAAAGTGGCCGCGAGCTCTGGCAGGTGAAGTATGGCGGCTGGTCAGTGGTGCCACGGCCCGTTTATGGCAATGATCTAGTGTATGTGTGTAATGGCGTGGTGAAGCCTGTTCTACTGGCCATTCGGCCAGACGGGGCACACGGCGACGTCACAGCGTCGGCCGTGGTCTGGCAAACCAATCAGCATGTGCCAAATATGCCTTCGCCCTTGTTAATCGACAATCGCCTCTATACCCTGACTGCTACGCGGCTGAGTTGTTTGAATGCAACAACTGGCGCGGTGATCTGGTCGGAAACAATTCCGGGTCAGCACATGGCCTCGCCCGTGGCGGCAGACAAACACATTTTTCTCTTTAACATGCGCGGTGGCGGGGCCGTGGTCGCGCAGGGTGACAAATTTCAGTTGGTGGCAACCAACACCCTGCAAGAAGGATGTATGGCCTCGCCAGCCGTGGTTGACAATAGTTTGATTGTGCGAACACGAACGCGCCTCTATCGATTAGGTGAGCGGTAAGGCGAGGGCATCCAGCCAAACCATCACAAGTAGCGCACGAGAAGCGAACACAAGAAGGAGTCTCTGTGAAAAACATTCATGTACAGGCGCAAAAAGATCACATCACCTCATTATGTACCGCTTCGCCCATTCAAGCGCTGACAGAGCTGATCTGGAATGCGCTAGATGCCGATGCCTTTGATGTCAAGATCGATGTGATTCAGAATCCTTTAGGCGGCATTGATGCGATTCGGGTGGCCGATGATGGACAGGGGATCAATGCCTTGCAGGCTGAGCAGCATTTCGGCAATCTGGGCGGCTCCTGGAAACGCGATGTCAACCGAACACCGCTTTCGGGACGTGTCTTGCATGGATGCAAGGGTAAGGGACGCTTCAAAGCCTTTGGTCTGGGTGAACAGGTGGTCTGGCGCACAACCGTGCAAACCGAGAGAGGATTGCGCTCGTTTGTGCTGACTGGCCACTCGGCTGATCCGAGTTTGTTTGAGTTGGAAGAGGTGGCAACACCCGGGCCCGCAA
>CAZSUM010000012.1:0-9595 GCA_964610015.1 uncultured Lentisphaeraceae bacterium | reverse complement strand
TGGCCGCCCTGGCCCGCAACGGGCACGGAAGTCACCATCACGGATATTCACAACAACATGGGAGCCTTGTGCGACACCTCTTGGGCAGTGCAACAGATCGCCTCCAACTTTGCGCTCTATTTAAAGGCCTATCCCAACGTGCGCATCTACTATCAAGGGTTGTTGGTTAACCCCGTGATTGTGCAGCACGCCACGTATACCTATCATCTGAAATCATCCGATGGCGAGCGCGCAGAGTTGAGAGTTATTGAGTGGAAGACGCGTCAAGGACGTGGCAAGATGGTTTTTTGCAACCCCGATGGCTTTGCTTTGCATGAAATTGACGCTGGCATCCGTCCTGGTAGCGGCTTCAACTACACGGCTTATCTGGTGTCCTCCCGTTTTGCGGTGTTGCATGCCGAGAATCTGCTGATCCTCGATGAAATGCATCCAGAGATTAAAGCCTTTCTAGATGCCGCGCGCGAAATTTTGCGGCGTCATTTCCGCGAACGACGTGAAGCGCAGACCAGCGAGTTGCTGCAACAGTGGCAAACAGAAGGGGTCTATCCCTACACAGGCGACGCGGTCACAGAAACGGAGCTAACCGCACGAAACCGTTTTAACTCCTGTGCCCTGGCCGTGCGGGCCTGTTCTGACAATTTCGACACCTTCTCACCCCTCGAAAAGCGCCTGCTCTTCCGTTTGATGCGCGAGACCTTGGATCAGCGACCTGAGGCGACGTTGACGCTACTCGCGGATTTACTGGAGTTGCCTGTCAAACAACGGCGTCTCTTGATGAAGCTGTAAGGGGCTGTACACACCAGAACAGCAGCGCCGCCCTTTTTTGCAAGCTCTACTTTTCATCGCTATAGGTAAGACCCGCAATCGAGGCACAACAGGTGGTCATCTGCTGACGCCACTGACGCACCTCAGTATCCTGATCAAGCATCGGGAGTTCTTTCGCATGCGTGGTCTTCCAGGCACGAAAGCGAGTATGGATCTCGTCATACTCAGCACGCAAGCGCACATTCTCAATCTTCAGCTCACGTAATTTATTCTCTGTCTGCGTTTTTACCCAATCGGACATACCATCGCGTTGCGCGGCAAGTTTTTTGGCAGCATCAATATTTTCCATCAAGCGCTTGTGGGCCGCCTGATAGGCAGGGAAAAGCGGATTCTTCTCGGCTGCAATCTGCAAAAGCGACTGCTTACGCTTTATAATTTTGTCATTGAGCTGATAATACGTTTGCAGGTCTGAGCGTTGACGTACCGAGAGATTGGTAAATGAGCCGGTAAAGAGCAGAACGTCGTTCTGGCTGATCAACAACGCCTTGTTTTGACCTTGCAGAAAAGCCGCGATCAGGCGACCTTTCGATGAGGTGTGCGCACCCGCGTAGGTAAATAGCGTTCCCCCGGGTGTTTGACTTAACCGTGTGCCTTCAGTCGAAAAGAGCGCCGTTTGTTGCTTGGTCACACCCCAGCCTGGTCGCTCACCAGATTGCGCCAAAAAGATGCCGAGCAACGAGGGCATCAGTTCCTCATCGGTATCCGTTGCGCGCACAGATGCAGGCGCAACGGTCGTTACGCGAGGCACCGCCGCAACCGGTGCAACAGATACAGACGCGCTCGACGCAGGTGCAGGCGCACGTGATTGCCCCTGCATGTGCATGGCGGGTTCGCTAGGCAGGGAAGGTTGGGCACGCTGTAGCGCAGGACGAGCCAAAGGCGCAACGACATAGACCCCCAAGGTTCCGACAACCGCAACACTTAGATAAATTGGCCAGAAAAAACGCATGAAGTACGTATCTTAACAAAAGCTTTTAGCCGGGTGGAGTGGAAAAAGCTTTTAGCAGAGGAAAAGAGCGCCAAGCAAAAAAACCTCGTCCGCAGGTCCTGGTCTCGGACGCTGCGCCATACAAGCTGTGCGATGCGCTACGCCTCGGTGATGCGTCCCTCCCGCATAGTGTCAACCGCAAGGCGTCATTCATTGCGAGGCAACGCGCGCACACGAGTCGCGCGCGCACTGATATTGACGTGTTTTGCGCGGACGTGATACCGTTGCGACATGATTTCTTTTGATATGATTATCCTGACCGCAGCACATGAGGCTCAGGCTGAAGGGTACCGGGCTCAATTGGCTTGGCGACGAACAAATGGCTTGATTGCTGAGACCACGCAAACGCGGGTGATCACTGATCCGGGTGGCCGGCGGGTCGGGTCGCTGGGGGCCACGTTAAATGTGCTGGCGACTTTGGCGGCTGAGGCAGGTGATTCGAAACGTGCTTTTACAGGCCAGCGCATCCTGATCTGTCATTCCGGTGGGGATAGTCGGCGAACACCGGCCTATGCGGCACAGGGCAAAGTGTTTACTCCAGTCCCCACCACACCTTTGGATTGCAAGCCGCTGGCGCTCTTTGATTTGATTTTACGTACGGTTAGCGCATTGCCTGCGCCAGCAGCGGGGCAAGTGCTGATTACGTCCGGTGATGTTCTGCTAACGTTTGATCATGGCTCCGTGGATTTCACGCGACCCGGCATAACGGGTGTCGCCTATTTTGGATCTACTGAGCGCGGATCGCGTCATGGCGTCTATGTGCCAGAAAACTTTTGTCCAAATCCGCAACGAGCAGAATGCGTAGCTGTGGCCGATTTTCTGCAGAAACCGTCTGAAGCCGAGGCGCGAGCGTGTGGCGCTGTGGATCCCTTTGGTCATGTGGCGATTGACACGGGATTATTGAGTCTTGATCCAACGACGTGTGCACACCTTTTGTGCCTCGCGGGTGTGGACAGCACCGGCAACGTTGTTAAGCAGGGGTTGCTAGCCGATGTGGTGGCTGGACGCTGTCCTGCACTTGACCTGTATGACGAGTTGACCATGGCCTTGGCCCCGAAGGTTGACGAAGCGCGCTTTCTAAACCGATTTGTGGTGAGTCGGGGACATCTTGCCGCGCAGTGGCGGCGCATGCAGACTTTTTATCGGGCCGCACGGTCGCTGGCTTTTCAGGTAAACATCGTCCCCTACTGTGATTTCTTCCATATTGGGAGTAGTCGTGAACTACTGGCTGGGTTTTCAGGGTTATCGCGCACCGCACAGACCTATCACTTCGAGAATCGCAGTGGCGCATGTTTGACAGGCGGCGGCGATTTAGAGCGCGCCTTTATCTTTAATGCGCGGATTGATGCGCCAGTATGTGCTGGAAATGCGCTCCTGGAGTCGGTTTTTATCAGCGCACAGTGTCCAGCGCTGACACTCGCGGGTGACAACATTCTAACCGGCTTACCGCCTGAAGCAACGGTGGCAATCACCTTGCCTAAGCGAACGGGGCTGGTTTGTCTCCCCATTGGCAAGGCGCAATGGACAGCTGTGGTCTATGGACTGGATGATGACTTTAAAACCGCGTTTGGCGGTGAAGCCCCCTGTTGCTTTCTGAATGCGCCGATTGAGCGCTGGATGGCGCGTAGCGGCCGACAAGCCCGTCACCTCTGGCGTGATGATATGAAAGATGGGTTGTGGCAGGCGCGGATCTGGCGGGTGGGTACGCTCAATGAGGTCATCGCCGACGCTGTCGCCATTGCCGCACAAGGCACAGAAACAACAGACCTGCCGCAGCAAACAGCAGCAACGCACCCACTAGGTGGGCAGGTATCTGGCAAGCGCTACGCGCTGGCGGAGCTTCTGCCACGGGTGAATCACAGCCGGTTACTGGCCGTGCGTCAGGAGATTTGGCGTCAAGTGAGTTTAATGCAGATGACGCAACGTTTGCTGGCGAATGATCGGCTACCCGCGCATGAGATGTGCGGTTGGATTCAAACAATTGAAGAGGCGCGACACACCGAGCAACAGCTTGCCAACCTGTTGACACGCGAAGCGCTCGGTCAGCCTTTGCTGGCTGCACGCGTTTTGCGGTTGATGGCGCTTGTGCGTACAGCCTGGCCCAAGCTTGGCGACGCGCAACACACCTTGCGACAAGCTTTTGACGTGGTGGCTGAGTCAGTGGCCATGAGTTTTGAGCCCATCATTGAGCCACAACCCGCCGCCATTCTGCACGATCAGGTGGTCTGGGTCACCACGCCCGTGCGTATTGATTTCGCTGGCGGATGGTCGGATACGCCCCCCATCTGCACCGAATTGGGTGGAACCGTCTTGAATGCTGCGGTGACCCTCAACGGAATGGCTCCAATTCAGGTCATGGCTAAGCTGAACACCGTTGGTCTCATTCGTCTTTCGAGCATCGATCTAGGAGAGCGTCAGGAGTTCAGCAAAACAACTGAGTTGCTGGATCATAGCAACCCGATGGAGTGGTCCACGCTGGCCAAGGCAGCCTTGGTACTAACAGGTATTGCGCCAGCGCAGGCGAATCAACCATTGGCAGCGTGGCTCAAAAAACTGGGCGGGGGGTTGGATCTAACGATTTTCTCATCCTTACCCAAGGGTTCAGGGATGGGGACCAGCTCGTTGTTGGGAGCCGCAGTGATTGCTTGTCTTGAACGGGTCTTGGGTAAGTCCTTTAATTCGGATCGGCTGATTCGCATGACCTCGATTCTCGAGCAGCGCATGTGTACCGGCGGTGGCTGGCAAGATCAAGTCGGCGGCATTTTTCCGGGCGTCAAACTGATTCGCACCCAACCCGGCGCGGATCAAACGGTGAGCTGCCGCTGGACGGTTTTTAACATGTCCGAGGGAAGTGCCTTAAAGCAACGGTGCTTGCTCTACTTCACTGGACAGAAGCGCATGGCACGGAACATCCTGCAAAATGTGGTGGCTGGATATCTGGCACGCGACCCGGCATTGTTGCGAAATCTACAGGCGGTTGGCGAAAACGCACAGGAGACCAAAGCAGCACTCGATGCGCAGGATATCGACGCCTTTGCGCAGAGCTTGCAGCGTACCTGGGCGTTGAAAAAGCAGATTGATCCAGCGTCCACAAACAAACCGATTGAACAGTTGCTGAAGCGCGTTGCCAACGAGACCCAAGCCGCATTACTTCCCGGTGCCGGAGGTGGTGGGTTTATTTTTATGCTGGCCAAAAGCGGTGCGGCAGCAACACGGATCAAGCAGATCTTTGAGCGCAATCCACCCAATGCGCAGGCACGCTTCTTTGATTTTGATGTCGATCAGCAGGGATTAAAGATCACTGTACTGTAGAGGAAAGACCATGTCGGAGTTACAAATTACCTCCTTTTCAAATCCACGCGTGAAACATGCGGTTAAACTGCGGCAGCGTTCCTATCGCGATGAAACCGGTTTGATGCTGATAGAAGGCTACCGCGAGTGTCGCCGTGCCTTGGATAACGGGTATCAGCCGCACCAGCTCTTTACCTGCGAACAGCTCTATCTGAAGAACCTCAACGAGCCAGAGATTGTGGCGTGTTGCCGTGAGGCAGGCGCTGAAATCCTCGCCTGCCCAGCAGCGATTTTCAGTAAGTTGGCCTACCGTGAACGTCCGGAGGGGTTGTTGATGATCGGACCCCATGTCGCCCAACAGTTATGCGATCTAAAGCTACCCGAGCATGCGCTGGTGGTGGTAGCCGAAGCTGTTGAAAAACCCGGCAATCTAGGGACGATTCTACGTTCTGCCGATGCTGCCGGGGTGCATGCTGTCATTGTTTGTGACCGCTGTACCGACATTCACAATCCCAATGTGGTGCGCGCTTCCACAGGCACGCTCTTTTCGATGCCGGTGGCTGAAGCAACAGGCGATGAGGCGCTCGCTTTCTTGCATGAACGTCAGTTTCGTATTCTGGCCGCCACACCCCATGCGACGCTCCTGCATACCGAAGCGCCGTTGAGTGGTCAGGTGGCCCTCGCCATTGGTTCCGAACAGTATGGGTTGAGCGCCCGATGGATGGAGGCGGCTGACCTGCGGGTGCGCATTCCCATGCTGGGCGTGGCTGATTCGCTGAATGTGGCCTCTGCCACTACAATTTTGCTGTTTGAAGCACTCCGTCAACGCCTTGCTGCAGGACAAGCGCACGTACCACAACCCGAACCTTGGCACGGCGAAGCCACCCATGATGCCTGAGCCTGAGGGTGTGAAGCAGAATAGCAGACGCGAAACTCAGACTGTTTCTTGTATCCCTTTGGCAGAGGTGTCGTGTGCCTCCCGGTTGGGCGAGACCGGGTGAGCAATTTTAAATAAAGGATCCCATGATTGCCGTTGTGTTAAATGCCGTGTTACCGGTCTGTCTCTTGGTTTTGCTGGGTGCGTTGCTCTGTTATTTTCAGTTTCTGCCAGCGAGTTTTTTCACGCAATTGAACCGTCTTGGGTTCTGGCTATTGTTGCCCAGCCTGCTTTTTTCAACGCTTGCTTCATCACCTGTGCGTGTGAGTGGCGCAGGGCTGAAAATTGGTCTCGTGCTCTGTCTCAGCGCAACCACGATCATTGCGGTTGCTTGGTTGACCGCACGGCTGATGCACTTGCCAGGCGCTTCCGCGCGGGCCTTGATGCAAGCATCGATGCGCGGCAATCTGGCTTATACAGCGCTACCGGTTCTGATTTATACCTTCGGACAAGAGAGTGCCAATGCAGCCACCGCCGTTTTGGCGCTGGCTCCCACCATTCCTTTCTACAATTTTTGTGCTGTTCTCATCCTGACACCCGGTCTGGAGCAAAAAACGCAGCCTCAAGTCTGGAGCAGTGTGACGCAAGTTCTGCGTAATCCGCTGATTATCGGCTGTTTGCTGGGTATCCTGGTGCTGGAAAGCGGCCTGACGCTACCTCCTGCGGCCATGCGCACCGTTGCTTCGCTGGGTCATGCGGCTTTGCCCTGTGCCCTGCTCGCGCTCGGTGCTGGACTGACACCCCGCGTGTTGCGGCACACCCTACGCCCAGCCCTTGCCGCCACCCTGCTAAAACTCATCGGCGCGCCGCTTTTGGGCTTTCTGTGGGCCCGCATGATGGGCCTCTCCGGCCATGCCTTGTTGATTGCCCTGCTTTATCTGGCGACACCCTGCGCAGTAACCTCGTATGTCATGGCAGACCAAATGAATGCCGATAGTGAGCTGGCAGCCTCAGCCATTGCGCTCAGTACCCTGCTTTGCCTGCCCGTCATGATTGCCATCCTCCTACTCTGCCAATAGGCATAAAAAACTGAAACAGTAGTCGGACTTTAGCCGCAAAGATCACAAGCGACGCAGAGATGGACAAATAGCGAGAATCCTTTGTTACACGAATATTTCTTTGTGTTCTCTACGTTCTCTGCCGCTTTTCCGTATTCACCCGTTTGGTGAGAGGATCTGGGCTCGGTCTTCAATTCATCATGCGCTTTTTTTTATTTTTCGTGTCCTTCGTGTATTTCGTGGTTCAAAATATTGAAAGGGTGTGAACACGCTTGCGGCCATGAAGGGGGTGTGACATAATTAATTTAATCGTTTGACACCTTAAGCGGGTTAGGTTTTTAACATCAGGCGTTTGGTTACAAAGAAAAAACGTTTGAGCCTGTGCTGACGCAAACGATTCACAGGGGTATATGTGACTGAGACCTTTTTTGCCGAACTGTGCGACCATCTCTCCGGACAAGTTTGGCTTCAAGCGTTGCTCGTAACTGCGGGAACGTGTTTTCTGGAGGATGTCGCGCGTTGTGGGGTTAGTCTGCTCGTAGCAACCGGACATCTCGGTTGGTGGCTGGCTTTTTTGTCGATGACCGCAGGCGGCATGGCTGGCGATGTGGGTCTTTATCTGATCGGACGGTATGCAACGAAGTTGCTGTATCGATGGCGCTGGGTTGATCCGCTACGCCTGGAGTGGATGGAGGCGTACTTCAAAAGCCATGCGGTCAAGACGATCTTTATTTCGCGTTTTCTACCAGGTGCACGAACGGTGACCAACACGGCTGCCGGGGCGGTTAGATATCCATTGCCCAGTTTTCTTGTGTGGTTGTTGGTGGCTGCGGTTGTTCAAGCACTTCTCTTTTTGCAATTAGGCGTGCTGATTGGGGAGCGGATTCTGCCTTATCTGGAAGATCCCCGTCTGCGAATGGCTGTTTTGGGTGTAACAGTTCTGATCTTGGTCCTCGCGTATCGGGCTTTTGTTTGTCGCCGTCAGCGGAAACCCTTTCCGCCACCCTGCCCAAGTGGTGACGTACCGATCAAGGAGCCGTAACGCCGAGTTCAATCTCGAGGCGTTGATTCATATCATACGCATGAAGGGCATCCAGCAGCGGTGCCATTTCGCCTTCGACAATCCGGTCGAGGCTGTAGAGCGTGAGATTGACGCGATGGTCAGTCATGCGGTTCTGCGGAAAATTATAGGTGCGGATGCGTTGACTGCGATCGCCGGAACCGCGCAAATCCATTCGCGCCTGACCGTGCACAGCCTCTTCGGCCTGTCGCCGTTGATCAAGAATACGAGATTTCAGCACGCCAAGTGCTTTTTCTTTATTCCGGTGCTGTGAGCGTTCGTCTTGGCATTGTGCGACAAGGCCAGTGGGCAAATGGGTGATGCGAATCGCAGAGTAGGTGGTATTGACGCCTTGTCCGCCGTGTCCACCCGCGCAGAAAATATCAATCCGCAGCTCGCTTTCTGGCAAATCAATCTCGTCGGTCTCTTCGGCTTCAGGAAACACGATGACCGTAGCGGCAGAGGTATGGATACGACCTTGAGCTTCAGTTTCCGGCACGCGCTGCACGCGATGTCCTCCGCTCTCAAACTTAAAGTCGCCGTACGCGCCCTCGCCAAAAACCGTGAACACGACCTCTTTGTAGCCGCCCAACTCGGTGGGATTCGCATCGAGTATCGAGATTTTCCAGCCTTTCGCATCGCAAAACCGCGTATACATACGAAAGAGCACAGCTGCAAAAAGCGCGGCTTCTTCGCCACCGGTACCGGCGCGAATTTCAAAAACCGCATTGCGTGCATCATTCGGGTCAGGCGGCAACAAGCTAGCGAGCACGGCATGCTCCGCATCGGGCAGACGTGCTTCAAGTGCAAGCGCTTCTTCTTGCGCCATGGCTGTCAGTTCCGGATCAGCACCGACCTCGTTTATCAACGCACGATTGCCTTCTAGCTCGTTGAGTAACCCGAAGTAGGTATTGGCTAAGCTTTCCAGCCGCTTCAGCACTTTGTGTTCACGCAACTTTTCTCGGTAACGTTTGGGGTTACCGAGAACCGCAGGATCCGACAATGCCGTTTCAGCAGCCTGAACCTTGGCAAGCGCCTGTAGGATATGGGCTTTGTCCAGCATGTGGTAAACACAAAACGGGCTGGGTTACGCTATAGCCATCTGGCCAAGCCCCCAGCCCGCCTTGTTCCAAGCAATCTACGCCTTTTTAATGCTGTAGCGCTTCATGAACTGATCAACACGACCCTCGGTGTCGAGCATGGTTTGCTGTCCCGTAAAGTAGGGATGGCAAGCCGAGCATGTGTTGACGCTCATCTCTTTTTTGGTAGAACGCGTAGTGATCACATTGCCGCAGGCACAGGTAATCGTTGCGTCTTCGTATTTGGGGTGTGTATCCTTCTTCATAAAATTAGCCTTTCCGTAATACGGAACGAAAAGAATAGCTGATTAGGTTGTGTTCACGCAAGCGCGAAATCACATCCTTCCCCCACTTTTTTTCGCTGGTCAATTGACAAAGTAACTGCGCCACCCCGTGATCGGAGGTGGCGCGTTTAGT
>CAZSUM010000011.1:18275-22469 GCA_964610015.1 uncultured Lentisphaeraceae bacterium | reverse complement strand
ACTATGCTGCGATCCCGGGGGCCTATGATGTCGCCACTCTAGTAGGTGGAGATGCAGACTACATTCCCCTACTCAAACGCACCCGTGCACTTGGCAAGCGTATTCAGATCGTTGGCATGAATAACATTGATGGGAAATTTTTAACCAGTGCAATGTTGCTCACAACCCCCGGTATTCAGGATATGCCTCCCATCTTTCTGGACGAGCATTCACAAGATATTCGTCTTGTTCGAGAAGAGCAGCAACGGGCTTGTAAGAACTGTGGCCGCGAAGAGAGTACAACTTGGGCTGGTCCAGACTTTTTCTGTTCCAATTGTCGCAATGAGCACCGCAAACAAGTACGCGTTTGCGATACGTGTGGACGTGAAGAAGAAACAACTTGGGATAAACCCTTTTTCTACTGCACTGAATGCCGTAACAAGCATCGCGGCGAAGATAACGTGTAGTCCCGGAAGTAGGCCGTGCCATGTCTCATCCTGTCACCTTCCTGCCAGTCAGAAAAACTGTGCATGTTGAGCATGGTACGACACTGTTGCAAGCAGCTATTCAGGCTGGCTTGCTCATCAATACCCCTTGCGGAGGTAGCGGCACGTGCGGCAAATGCCGCATGCGAATCTGCTCAGGCCATGCACCCTCCGGCGGTTCGGCCCAACATCTCTCTCAAGACCTGCTTGATGCTGGCTGGCGTTTAGCGTGTCTTACCCCTGTGACAGAACCACTCGAAGTTGATGTGCCGCCGGAAGTCCGACGTTCACAACTCGACCAGATCTTGACAGATGGGACCCCTATTAGCGTGCGTCACGATCCGCGTACCTTGGGGCAACTCGGAGTTGCCATTGATCTTGGCACCACAACCGTTGCAGCGAGCTTATTTGATCTGTACACCGGTCTTGAACGAGCGACAATCGCAACCTTAAATCGCCAAATCCACTTAGGCGATGATGTCATCAGCCGGATTCATGCTGTCCAACTTAATCCTGATAATCTACGTTGTTTACAAAGCGATGCGATTGCAACGCTCAATGAACTGCTCGCCTCGCTCTGTAGCACCTGTGGGGAACATCCACACACCATTCAGCGCCTCACCATAGCTGGTAACACAGCGATGCAACACCTGCTCCTAGGACTGGACCCCACCCCGCTTGGGCAGGCTCCTTTTACACCGGCCTTCACCGATGCCCAGACTATCGGCGCCAAGCGTCTCGGACTGAATGTTTCACCAGAGGCGACGTTGATCGTCTTCCCGCAAATTGGAGGATTCGTCGGCGGCGACACCCTCGCTGGCTTACTAGCCGCGCATTTTGACTCGTGCGATCGCCCGACATTGTTGGTGGATATTGGAACTAATGGTGAGATTGCCCTGCTGAGTCAAGGCCAATTATGGGTGGCCTCAACAGCTGCTGGCCCCGCCTTTGAAGGGTCTCGTATTAGTCAAGGGATGCGTGCTACAAACGGAGCGATAGACCATGTCTGGATGCAAAATGGCGAGCTTCGCTATCACGTGATTGGCGACGGTCTCCCGCAGGGCCTTTGCGGATCAGGCCTTGTCGATGTGGTGGCAGAACTGTTACGCATTGGATTGATTGATGAAACAGGCCTGCTGAGTTCAAGCGCACCTGAAGCACAGACCTCCCTATCACACCGTGTATGTTCCAAGAATGACAATACAAAATTCATTCTAGCGACTGCGTCAGACGATACCGCACTTGTTTCAATCACACAGCAAGATATTCGCGAGTTGCAACTGGCTGCCGGTGCCATCCGCACCGGCATTGAAATTTTGCTATCACACGCCCATCTTTTGGCACGTGACCTTGACAGCCTGTTGCTGGCGGGCGGCTTTGGCAACTATATGCGGCGCGAAAATGCACTCCGAATCGGTCTGCTCCCCAGCATCCACTATCTTTCCATCCGGTTTATCGGGAATGCTTCGCTGACAGGCGCCAAACGCGTTCTCCTGTCACAAGCAGAACTCCTCAAAGTACAAGCCTTGAACAAACGCGCCCAGCATGTTGACCTATCATCTGACCCGGCATTTCGCGACCGGTTCATTGAGAACATGCTCTTCCCTGCCAACTAAATCGATGGCGACACGGAAAATCGCTTACAACCCCTGTCCGCAACACTTTTTGTACTTTTTACCACTGCCGCACGGGCAAGGATCATTACGACCCACCGTTGGACGTGCCACAATAGGCTGTTGGCCTTGAGCTGTGCGTCGTTCCGTGCGATCCAATGCTTGTAACATCGCATCGAAACCTGCCACGGCTTCTTGTGACACATTGGAGGACACCGCCGTCTCACGCGAGTGTTGCGGTTCCTGTTCTTCAGGTCGTTGCGGATCTCCGGCTAGCATGTTGAGATCTTGATGGACCATTTGTACACGCCCACCCGTTCCAGACATCATACGTTGGAAGTTCTGCATGGTTGTCGCACGGAAGACTGAAGTTGCAACCTCAGTCTTGATATTTGTCATCAGCTCTTCAAACATCGTGAACGCCTCGCGTTTGTATTCCACCAGCGGATCACGCTGCCCATACGCACGCAGATTCACCCCATGACGCAACTCATCCATGGCTCGCAAATAATCCTGCCACTGCTGATCGATACAGCTCAAAAACACCGAGCGTTCCATAATCGGGAGCACCCGCGGATCTTCCATCGAACACTTGAGTTCATACGCTTCCGCAACGCGATTATAAAGGACCTCACCCGCATTGGCCGGTTCACCTTTGAAAACGGCAAGCTCCTCAACCCGAACTGCCACCGGGAAGGTATCTAGCACCCAGGCAACCAATCCATCAGGGTCGGAATCCTTTGGCGAAGCAAGATACTTTTCGCTCTGCGTCAAAATGAGATCATTTAATACATCCAGAATATGCCCGTGCGCCGACTCGCTCATCAATACGTCACCACGCAGTTCATAGACAACCGAACGCTGCTTATTCATGACATCATCATACTCAAGCGTGCGCTTACGAATCGCAAAATTCTGCTGTTCCACCCGACGTTGTGCCGTTTCAACAGACCGATTAAGCCACTTGTGCTCCAGGGCTTCACCTTCCTGCATACCCAAACGGGTCATAATTCCGGAAATTCGATCGGAACCGAATAACCGCATCAGACTGTCCTCAAGCGAGATATAAAACTGCGATGATCCGGGATCGCCTTGACGTGCACATCGACCACGCAACTGACGATCAATTCGACGGGACTCATGCCGCTCAGAACCAACCACATGAAGCCCACACGGTTTTTCAATCAGCAGGTCACGCACCGTCTTGTGGCCATTATCATACTTATCATCCAACGTAATTTGAGACTTAATCGTTGTTTCAGGAACCCAAACCACGTCCTCGCCTAATTTGATATCCGTACCACGCCCAGCCATGTTCGTAGCGATCGTCACCGCGCCGGGTTGTCCTGCCAGTGAAACAATCTCAGCCTCACGCGCATGGTTCTTGGCATTGAGCACATTATGCGGAATCTTGGCCATCCGCAACATGCGACTGAGAATCTCGGAGGTATCCACCGTGACAGTGCCCAACAACACAGGTTGTCCATGCTGATGACGCTTTTCGACCTCTGTAATAATCGCTTTGAATTTTTCACGCTGCGACTTGTAAATCTGGTCATTTCCATCCACCCGTCGAACCGGACGATTGGTTGGAATCACAATGACATCCAACTTATAAATATCATGAAACTCAGAGGCCTCGGTCTCCGCCGTACCGGTCATACCCGCTAATTTCTTGTAAAGCCTGAAGTAGTTCTGAATAGTGATGGTTGCCAGCGTTTGTGTCTCACGCTCAATTTCCACCCCTTCCTTGGCCTCAACCGCCTGATGCAATCCGTCACTCCAGCGTCGTCCCGGCAAAACACGCCCGGTAAACTCATCCACAATGTACACATGGTTATCCTGCACCACATAATCTACGTCTTTTTCGTACAGACAGTATGCACGCAAGAGCTGGTCGACATTATGGACTCGCTCGCTTCGCACCATAAAATCAGATTGAATGCTTTGACGTTGCTTGACACGGTCTTCATCACTCAATGAAGCATCCCCGTCAAGCGCTGACAGCGCTGAAACCAGATCAGGCATGATAAACATCTCTGGATCAGACGGCGAAAGCTCTTCACTCCCCCTATCCGTCAGCGAAACTTCCCGCGTACGTTCATCAATTGTGAACA
>CAZSUM010000011.1:9799-18265 GCA_964610015.1 uncultured Lentisphaeraceae bacterium | reverse complement strand
ACAAGAGTTGTTCACGCAAGTCACGCGCAATCTCTTTACGCATATCGGTCAGCATCATGCTTTCGACTTGCTCATGCAACTTACGCACTGCAGGATCCTCCAACAAATGCAAAAACTGCTTGTGCTTAGGAATACCGTGATAAACCTGATAAAGCTTGTGCATCGCTGTCTCAGTCTCACCTGCATCAATAGCCTGACGAGCCTCCGGAATCAGCCGATTGCAAATTTCGTTCTGGTCACGCACCAGTCGATCAACGCGCGGTTTGAGTTCCACATACTGAGCAGTCGAAACATGCGCCACCGGCCCTGAAATAATCAACGGCGTGCGTGCTTCATCGATTAGAATGCTGTCGACCTCGTCAACAATGGCAAAGAAATGTCCGCGTTGCACCACCTGAGTAGGTTCAACCGCCATACCGTTATCACGCAAATAGTCGAAACCAAATTCACTATTGGTACCATACGTGATATCACTGGAATACTGCTCACGACGCTCGGTTGGCCCCATGTGGTTTTGAATACACCCCACCTTTAATCCGAGATACTCTAAGAGATGCCCCATCCATTCCGCATCGCGTTTTGCAAGATAATCGTTCACCGTGACCAGTCTGACATTCTGACCACTCAAAGCGTTCAGATAGAGCGGCAAGGTTGCCACAAGGGTCTTTCCCTCACCCGTCTGCATCTCTGCAATCTTGCCTTGATGCAAGACGATGCCACCAATGAGTTGCACATCGAACGGAATCATATCCCATGTAAGGACATGGCCACAAACCTCCCGCGACGTACCACAGAGTCTACGTGCGGCATTTTTGACAACAGCAAAAGCCTCGCACAGAATATCATCAAGTGATTCACCCTGAGCCACGCGTGTTTTGAACTCCTGCGTCTTAGCCTTCAACTGCTCTTCTGTCAGTGCCTGATAAGTTGTCTCCAACTCGTTAATACGGTCCACGAGGGGTTGCAGACGTTTGATGTCACGATCATTCTTCGTTCCGAAAAGCGTTTTAATCAGATTCATGTGTTACCTTATGTCTCACAAACTGGAGAAATCTTCATACCAGAAATTCGCTTATGTATGTATCATACTACGGCGTGCTTTTCCAGTTCAACCTTGCATCCTACGTGTCTCTGTTTACTGTTTGTCTCATCCACAACCGAACTAACCACCTTTAGGGTTCGATTTTTTGATCTTCCGCAATCGGATGTGCCTTGCCAAAAAGCACACGACGCACAGCCAAGAGCAAAACATCGAGCAACATGCGGCCTCCGCTGGAAAACACACGAACCGTGGAGTGACCGCTATAATCCCAATTCACTGGGATTTCCACGACGTGATACCCCCAATCACACGCCCGTGCGATCATCTCGACATCGAATGCAAAGCGTTTGAGTCGCATCTGCCTGAAGAGCGTCTGGGCCGCTTTTGCCCGAAACAGTTTAAAGCCACACTGTGTATCACGAAACCCGCGAACACCGGCCAGACGTACCAGCCGATTGAAGATCTTACTGAGAATCCGACGATGTAACGGCGGAGGAATGCCAATATGCGCCCCAGCGAGTGCCCGAGAACCACAGGCGATATCCGCACCCGCATCAATGGCTACCTTTAACTTCCGCCAATCTTTAAGCGGAGTAGAGAGGTCTGTATCCGACATTAAAATCAAATCGCCCTCAGCAGCCAAAATGCCGGTCTTGACTGCATAGCCCTTACCCTGATTACGCGTTAACCGGATCAAACGTATCTGCTCGCAGGCCTGCGACGCGATAAAGGCACGAATCACCCCCGAACAGTCATCAGACGAACCATCGTCGACAAACACGGCATCCACTACAATATCTTTCGTTTCCCGAATAAATGCTACCACAGCCTCTAACGTGCTCTTTAACCTTCGCTGTTCACAATACACTGGAATGACCAGCGTTAATCGCTCATTTTTTTCTACATTCCCCCGCTTCATCATGAGAGTCAGTATAGCAAAAGTTTCCCACGAATGGGGTTTAAAAAATGTCCCTTAGAAATACCCCTGTTCTCTTTTTATGGAATGCTTGACGAGCCCCCCCCGGTGGTGATGCTTGTCCACGCCTCACGACTGGTATGCGCCTGCAATAATTCGACCAATCGTTCGCCAGTCAAAACCTGCTTTAAAAGCATCAGAACTGTTGCATACGCCGCCTCAGCAGAGGGCGGATAGAGGGCCATAATCCAAACACGCTTTGTTTTTTCCAATCCAACTCCTTGTATGGAAACACCCAAAGACAACACCACGCGAGCGACCCCTTTCGTTCGAACAGGATAGACCACAACAGACTCGCCAATAGACACGGGCACATCGTCCACCGCAACCTGAACATCTTGGCGAATTTCATCAATATCCCCCACCGAACCACTACGCGCACAGAGTGCCAGCAGAAAATCAAGCACACTCATCTTGTCGCCCGTCGTCAAGTCCAACGAAATGCTCTGCCAAACCAGATAATCAGCCAATACTGATGTTTTCACATTCCGTTTCGGTGTTGTCACACCGCCCATCAGTACCGCCGCCATATCCTCAGGCGTCTCACACGCCAGCAACGCCGCACGGCCACATTCATCAAGGGTACGACAAATCTGCGCAATCATCTGCAATTGAGGTGTCGCCACATGCTCAGGTGCCAAGACCAGCACAACAATACGGGTGGGGCGGCCATCAGCAGCATCAAAATCAACTCCCTCACGTTTGAGTCCCACGGCGCAAACCAGTTGCCCGACAGCATCGGTACGGGCATGCGGTAGCGCCAACCCATACTCCAGCCCAGTCGAAAGATTCTGTTCGCGGTTAAGCACAGCCTGCAAAGCTTGCGAACTATCGGCAACCAAGCCATTGTCATAGAGGACATTCACGAGTTCTTCGATGACCCCTTGTTTGGTCGTTGCTTTTAATTGTGGTCGACAAGTTTCGCTGACAACATGATTTCTAAGAATGACACTTCCACTTCCAGTACTAGGTTCCGATGACTGCATGTTACGACGCAGGAGCAGATCATCCAAAGGGCTGCGCAACTCACGTAAACTTTGTTCAACAGCAGAGGCCACCTCCAGCATGACAGTATTGATCAAGGCGCGCTCCTGGCCTGTGCATTCAAATAAAACATTTCCACCTGTCTGATGCAGATGAATAACTTGTGTTGCGCGACTAATTCGATAGAGTGTCTGCGAGCGGTTCAACAATTGAGCATAGAACCCCTCGTCCTCGAATAGCGCCACAACACGGTTTACCATCAACACCGAAGCCTGCTGCGACTGAAATCGAAAACTAATCCGCACTGGGTCTGGCATAGGATAACGGGTACGCGCATCCTCTTGTCCCCAGACAAAAGGATGATCGGTCAGGAAAGGCACTGCCACACACGAAAGAACGATCAACGTGATCAAAGCAAAAAAGAGTGGTTCGGACAGGACTCCCATACCGGTCACCGCAACCAGCAGCGCTAACGATAACTCTCCACGCGGCAACGTCACCATGCCAACACGCAAACATCCCGCACGATTCAACCCAGCCAGCGCGCCCCCTCCAGCGCTTCCCAGCAATTTTGCCAGCACCACCGCACCGGCAAACAGCACCGCAACCCCCAGCACTTCCAGATTTGCCAAGAGGTTGGGATTGAACTGCATCCCCAGAGCCGCAAAACAGGCCGGCACCAAAACCATACTGACAAAATCAAGCCGTTCACGAATTTCATGACGGAAATCAATCGGCGAGAACGCGCACCCCAACACATATGCACCGGACATCACGGGAAGACCACAAGCGCCAATCAATCCACCCGCAATCAGCAGACAGGCCGCTGAAACCACAAAAGCCTGCGTATAATTTTTTTCACGCATCGCCAGCTGATTCATGTGGTGCGCCAAGGGAATGCCTAGAATCGCCACCCCCCCCAACCCTAAACAGGTCCTTACGCCTATCCAAACAAACTGACTAAAATCGCTCTGCCCGTGTTGACCCGTGGTCCCGACAATTCCCGCCAACACGGTAAAAAACAGAAGACCCAACACATTGTCGGTCATCGCAGCAGTCAGTGCGACTGTTCCTGAAAGAGATTCCAACCGACGTCGATCCGCCAACAGACGCGCCAAAACACCGATTGAGGTCACTGAAACCACAGCTGCACACAGCATCAACTCGGGCGCATACCAAGAATAACTCCTCCCCATCAACACATCTGCGCCCCACACCAGCCCCCCCCATGCCACACCAAAGGAAAAAAGGAATCCGCACAACCCCGCCACAATCCCGCCGACCGAATAACGTCGAATCTGTCGTAAATCCGTATTCAGACCCGCCAAAAAGAAGAACACCGCAAGTGTGACCGACATAATCCCGTGAAAAGCTGGGTGCGATGCAGTTAGCGGCGTCATCTGTCCCATCACCCCCTCGGGAAAGAACGGCAACGCCACTCCCCCCAGTAAATAAGGCCCCACCAACACGCCTGCACTCAATTCACCTAACACCAGAGGCAACCGTCCGCGCGTAAATAAGGCACCCCCAATTTTCGCGGCAAAAACTAAAATTCCCAATTGCAAAATAAATCGGGCCGAAGCACCCACGGCCGGAATACGTGCCTGATCTGTCCCCGCCAGTGCGGTAAAAACCGGCAGCAACGCACACACAAAGAGGATCAGCGTTTGTTTTACAGACCGTCTGTCCATAACCACCCCCTGACCCCACTCAGAGAGGTCACACCTGTTGTCGGTTGATGCGAGCTGCTGCGACACCCGCGCCAAACCCATTATCAATATTTACCACGGTTACACCCGCTGCACAAGAGTTCAACATGCCCAACAAAGCGGTTACCCCCTGAAAACTGGCCCCATAGCCAACACTTGTCGGCACCGCAATCACCGGGCGATCGGTCAACCCTCCCACAACGGAGGGCAACGCGCCTTCCATACCGGCAACAACGATCAAGGCACGCGCCGTCACAAACTGATCCATGCGCGATAACAATCGGTGCAATCCAGCCACGCCCACATCATAAATTCGGTTGACTTCAGCACCCAGCCGTTCCGCCGTTACGGCCGCCTCTTCAGCCACAGAGAGGTCAGAGGTACCGGCACACAAAACAGCCACCCTGCCAATTCGCTCAGGGAGGGGCACAACATCACAGGTCAGAATACGAGCCTCTGCATGGTATTGCACCTCAGGTAATTCGACACGCACCTCATCGGCCTGTTGCACGGTAATGCGCGTCGCAAAAGCATTTTGCCCAGCACCATTGAGCGCCCGCATAATTGCCGCAATTTGCGTTGCCGTCTTGCCTGCGCCATAGATCACCTCCGGCATGCCCAACCGGCGTTGCCGATCATAATCCGGTTTTGCAAACAGGAGGTCATCAATCATAAACTCGGTCCTCTCACACTAGCAGAGCTTCATCGATCTTGGCCGTAAGTTGTGCCAACGTCAAACGTTCCTGTTGCATGGTATCGCGATCGCGTAGTGTTACCGTTTCATCATCCAACGTCTGAAAATCGACCGTTACGCACCAAGGCGTTCCGATCTCATCTTGCCGACGATAGCGCCGCCCAATGGCCCCACTCTCATCCCAAAACGCCGCGTATCGACGACGCAAATACTGAAAGAGTTCGCGTGCCTTGCCATACACCTCCGGCTTGTTCTTAACCAGCGGGAAAATGGCCACTTTCACAGGCGCTATCCGGGGACTCAAGTGCATCACAATACGTGTATCCTCTTTGCCCTTTTCATCAACCAGTTTCTGCTCTTCATACGCATTGCACAAGAGGGCCAGCATCATTCGATCCACCCCAGCGGAGGGTTCAATCACATGCGGCACATACTTACCCTCAAAGAGTTTGGCAACAAAGTCACGTGCCTTAGATTCTTCACGTCCACGCGCCCTCCAATCCGTTACAACCTGTTGAGTAAAGCTCTCTTTGGCAGCATCATCCAAACGTTTAGCGGCCAGTTTGAGCGGCTCGTCAAACACCTCCATACTCTTGCCACTGTGGGTCTGGTGTTGCGTCAAATCATAATCCGAGCGGGCGGCAATTCCTTCCAGTTCCTGCACACCAAAAGGAAAGGCATATTCGATATCAACACACGCACGGGCATAGTGCGCCAACTCATCCGGCTTCTGCCAATATTCAACAAACGAATCCTTGGGCAACCCACAGGCTTGAATCCAGGCTTTGCGCTGCTCAACCCAATACGTGTGCCACACCTCCCAGCCCCATGAAGGATCTGGCTGAGAGAGATCGGGATGATCTTCCAAGGTTGTCACCTTTCCGCAAATCATTGCCACAGCCTCATCAGGCCGAATAAAGAATTCAACCTCCATCTGCTCAAATTCGCGTGATCGAAAAGTATAGTTGCGCGGCGTCACTTCGTTGCGAAAGGATTTCCCCATCTGCGCAATACCAAACGGCACAGATTGGCGACTGGTCGCCACTATATTGGGAAATTGTGCAAAGATGGCTTGAGCGGTTTCAGGGCGTAAATACGCAACATTCGCTGGATCATCAACAGGACCGACCACGGTCTTGAACATCAGATTAAACGGACGCGGCTCCGTTAACTCACCGCCACAATAGGGACAAGGCGTCACTTCCGGATTCTTGCTGCTTCCATTGGCCAACAAGGTATAGAGCGGACCTAACGCGGCAGATGTGGACCCCTCTGCCTTGATTTTTTCAAAGCATTCGGTCAATACGTCAGCATCGAGAACCGCAGCCAGATTAGGAGCCAACCCCTTGGCTTTGCCCTTACACCAACCCGCGATTTTAGCAGCATCCGCTTGCTCTTCAATTAACGCCAACAGACTCTTGCCAATCTCACCGTCCGCCAGAATGTCCCAGATCTGATCGGCACGCATCAATTTTTTACACGCCTTACACGTGCTCATCGGATCTGAAAACGTATCGAGATGTCCTGAGGCTTTCCAGATGGCAGGATGCATGATAATGGTCGCGTCCAAACCCACCACATCCTCACGATTTCTAACCGTGGTCTTCCACCAATCCTCCTTGATGTTGCGCTTCATTTCGCAACCCAACGGGCCGTAATCCCAAAACCCGTTGATTCCTCCATAAATTTCAGAACTATGAAAAATAAATCCGCGCCGTTTGCACAACGATGCGATAACATCAAGACTACTTACCTTCGACATATTATTCCTTCATTGATCAGCTCTCCCTCTTTTGACAAGAGGGTTTAAATAGTGGTTATTCTCACCTAAACAGCCCTGTTGAGCAAGTGAATTCAAGGCCTAAAACAGGGGATGTCCATTGGCGGAAGATAATAATGCCGATTATGATTGAGCGCTGTCTATTGATCACGAACAGGACGTGGTTTCACAGAACGCGTCGCAATCGCTTCCAGTGGATTTTCAGGCCAGTAGTGTTTGGGATAACGTCCACGCAATTCTTTGCAGACCATTGCATAGCCATGCCGCCAGAAACTCTCTAGGTCGCTGGTCACCTGCACGGGCCGCTGTGCAGGGGAGAGAAGCCTCATCACCACAGGAACGCGTCCACCAGCCACGCAGGGCGTCTGAGATAACCCAAAAACCTCTTGAATGCGCACCGCTAAATAGGGAGTTTCCGCATCATACTGCAGCGAAATCATAGACCCACTGGGAACTTGAATATGTCCTGGTGCTAACTCGTCCAAAGCACGCCGGGAACAATGACAAGCATCCATTCGATACATCAGAAGCGCATTCAAATCGAGTGTCTGGATACGTGCCCAACGCTGAATCCCATCGCAAAAAGGCCCCAGCCATAGGGCCAGATCACGTAACAAGGCCTCATCAGAAAAATCAGGCCAGCCAGCTTCGGGCAACACCCGGTGCAAAAAGCAGACGCGTGACTGCAGGGCCCGCGCCACTTTGGTCCACGGGAGTTGTGCGATTCCCTTTTGCCGGATTCCGATCAAGAGAGCTTCGCGTACAGCCTCAGCATCCGGAGTGGCCTGTCCGCCCTCACGAATCACGATAGCGCCCAAACAGACACGCTTGACAGCTTGCACCGCATCGGTCCGTGTCTCCCAGTATGTCTCAACACGCGTGTCGAACTGGTCACTGAATGCTGCTGATAATTCATCAAAGGCAATCGGCGCAGCCAAACGAATTTTTGCGTCGATGGTATCATCTTGTAACTCTGCTGCCACCAACCACTCTGAACCCGCCAGCGGATCAGAAACCTCCAACACCGCCCCTCTCCCATTCCGCAACAAGTAGCGACCCGTTGCATCGCGACGACGTGCCACACGGTCGGGAAACGCCCAAGCTAAAAGCAGGCCAATCGATAAACTCAGCGTATCGCGCGATGGATAAGCAACGCCCCAGCGACGTGCGAGTTCACGAACGCGATTCGCATACCCAGTATGCTCCTGCTGCGAAAGACGATCCAGCAATACCCGAACATCACGTTCTCCGCGAAAGGTCGAGGCTGTGCTCGCCTCAGTC
>CAZSUM010000011.1:0-9789 GCA_964610015.1 uncultured Lentisphaeraceae bacterium | reverse complement strand
TCAAAGCGGCTGCAAGTAAGCAAGCCTGTTGCGCACAGCCCGCAGTAGCAGCTTCAAGAATCATATGTGCCAACCGCGGATGAAGGGAAAGGTGTGCCATCCGGCGTCCCCGTTCGGTGATCGCGACCCCTCGATCATCAGCAGACTGTTCCGTTGGACGAGAAAGCGCCCCTAACTCCTGCAACAAGGCTACACCCTGGCGCCAAGCAGCCTCGGGCGGTGGCGTAAACCACGGCAACCCATCCCGCCTCACCGTTCCCCATTCAGCTGTCTGGAGCACAATCGGAGTTAGATCCGCATCAACGATCTCCGGTAACGCCTCGGGTGCGAGTTGCTGGTCCACAATCTCATCCCAAAGTCGGTAACAAATCCCAGGGCACAAGCGTCCAGCGCGACCCCGCCGTTGATCAGCACGATCTCGCGTTATACGAACCGTCTCAAGCCGTGACATGCCATGACGGGGCGAAAATCGAGGGACACGCATCCACCCGCTATCGATCACCACCCGAATCCCCTCAATCGTCAGGGAGGTTTCAGCAATCGATGTGGCGAGAACCACCTTTCGCTGACCTTGGACGGGCGGCGCAACAGCAGCCTCCTGATCTACGCGGGACAAGGCACCGTAGAGAGGGTAAAGAGAGACATCAAGCGGTAGCTGCATACTCGCAAGGTGCTGAGCGGTTCGACGAATCTCCCCCTCGCCAGGTAAAAACACAAGGAGGCTTCCGGACTCTTCATGCAGGGCACGTTCCACGACCTGTGCCACCTGCACATGCAACGGAGCGAGCTTATTAGGTGCACGTAAGCGCGTCTCAATTGGATAGAGCCTCGCTGATGCTTGATGAATAGCTGCGTGACCAAGATAATCGGCAACCGCTTCCACACTAAGTGTGGCTGACATCACCAGCAAGCGCAGATCGGGGCGCAAAGCCCCACGTGTATCAAGAGCCATCGCAAGTCCCGTATCGGCCGCCAGACTACGCTCATGAAATTCATCAAAAATGAGAAGCCCAACATCCAGCAGTTCGGGATCGCTGAGCAAGCGCTGCACGAGCAATCCCTCTGTCAGAATCTCAATGCGTGTTGTACGCCCAATCTGACGTTCCAGACGGACCTGATAGCCAACCGTTGCCCCCACCGATTCATGATACTGGCGTGCCATAAAATTTGCCGCCGCACGCACGGCTAGGCGACGCGGCTCCAGCATGATAATTTTGCGACCTTGCAACCACGGGGCATCCAACAAAAAAGGAGCGACACGCGTCGTCTTACCTGATCCCGGAGGTGCCTGTAAAACAGCCAAACGATTAGAGGCTAACGAGGTTGCGAGGGCAGGGAGCACAGCGTCAACCGGAAAGCAATCACTCATCGACATGTAACGCACCGTGTTTCTTGACGTCCTTCATCAGAATCGTTTGAACAATCCCAGGCGCTGTCTCAAGACGAATACCCTCTGCATCGATAAACTCCAGTATCCCTTGATATCGAGAGCGTGTGGTCATCACCTCGTAATTCGGCGTAAATTCTCGCACCAGTGCGACAGTTAAAGACGTCGTTTCCCCCCGCTTGACAACCACCGTCTGTTTCTGAGTGGCATACCCCTTTCGCGAAAGTTCAATCACATGCTCTCCTTCAACCTCATCTTTCAGAAGAAAAGGAAGCGAAAGCCCGAGTGCAACGCCTTGCCCTTGACGTGTAATCCCGATCTTCTTCCCATCCATCAACACCGCAGCAAAGGGAGGACGAGTCTGAATCGCAATCTCGCCCGTAATCGATTCAAGCCGGAACGTTTCCGTCACCGCATCGCCCTTCTCAAGCGTGATTTTTCGCGTCTGCATCTCATACCCCGGCTTATCAATCTGAATGCGATAGATTCCGTGAGGCGTTTGTGAAAGATGACACGGCGTCTTACCAATGACACGGTCATTGATTGTCACTTGAGCCTGCTCCGGTGTTGAGACAATGCGCAGATCACAGGGTAACGGCGTTAACACCACAGACAAACGTTTTAATAAAATATCGGCAGACGAGACCCGCTGTGTATACGAGAGATAACCGGCATGCGTAACTTCAAGAATCCCCCCCCCCTCTGGAAACGATACAATCCGACAGGGTGTGGAGCCAAGGTCCTTTCCATTAAAACGGACATGTGCGCCAACCGGGTCAGACTGCACAGTCAATTGATTCTCCTGCACATCCTCCTGACCTTGGTCAGAACTCTCGGATACTGGTGATACCTTAGCATGAGGTTCTGGGTGCGACTCCTCCGGCACCCTCTCTGATGCAAGTGACGGCTGCTTTTCCTCTGCCCCCTCAGACACCCCATTCGAAACACTTTCTTCCATTGTTGACGGCGGAAGCTGAATCACCTGCGGTTCGCTACCACGTTGTGATCGCAGAAATCGTGCTAGACTCGCCCCCACCAGCACGGCCAACAAAATTGAAAGCGCCGGTAATATCCAAAAAAAACGAGACGCACTTGCAGGCACCTCTTTTCCCGAGATCTGTTCCTCACGTCTGAAACTTGGCGTAGCTTCCTGACCCGTAACTGCCTGATTCAAACTGTCACTCATATCACCGATAGGAATGGGCTCCTGTTTAACGCGCAATCGCGTCTTGCCCAATGTGACGGTATCCTCTGAGTTTAGGCGTGCCTCACTTATTGGCAGATCATTGACCAATGTTGCATTAGCGCTTGCCAAATCGACCACCCATAACTCACCCTCGCGTAGCTCAAATTTACAATGTTTGCGAGAGAGCGAGAGATCTGGAATAGAAAGTCCACACTGACTTGAACGTCCTAAAATGACCCCAGCAGGTGTCATTAAAACGGTTTGACCTTTTAACGGCCCCTGTTCAACAAGGAGTGTATATTGGTACGCTTTCATAATCGCCGAATTTGAATGGTTGAGCGCAATAAGATAGGTTGATTATTATCTTTTCCCAAGCGTATGTCACGCTCGAAACCTGTCAGTCCATGCGTTCCTGATCCCCATCTGAGCCCTTTCGGTAGGGACGCCTCCCCCTTCGGAACGCCGTAGCCTTGACAGAGGTGTCGAGGCGTCCGCATCGCACCGCGCACGGCGATACATGGACCTGCGGACGGTTCGGGGAACCATCCCTACCAGAGACCCTACCAGAGACCCGACCTGACGTCCTTACCAACCATCCCTTTGTTACAAAAAAATAACGGTGCTGTGACCATTTCGGTCACAACACCGTTGATATGACAACACCACCTACGTCATTCAAGTTTGAGAATCAGCAAGGATCAACACACAGGCAGACAAAAGATCCTCGCGTTCCCCTTCTTTGATTAAGTAGTGGGTTGAGTCATCTGCTTAAGGACGGCCGTACACTTCGATTTCAGTGTAGTGGTTCATCTCGTTCGAGGTGTTGCCCTTGCTGGTGAAACGCACATAGCGTCCCTTGACGCCATTGATACCAAAAGGACGACCCTCATTCGTCTCGATATACTCCTTCTCATTGCCCTCGCCCAACTTAGATGAGTTGTCGTGATCGTTATTGAAAACCGTTACAACCCCATCAATGAAATCTGGGTCATTCGAGATCTGACAAATCACATCGCGATAGACACGTGCTTCGCCGTGATAATGCCAAACGCAAGCAGCATAGATCTCTTTTTCAGCACCCAAATCAACCTGCACCCACTGCGTATTGGGTCCGATCTCAACATAGGTTGCCGCATCATGTTCCTTATCGCCGTCTGTGATGAAATCCAACTCACCAATAATCGGCTCAGGATCACTTGAGGTGACCTTGGCATTGCGCGAAATAACCTTATCCGCACCAGCCGGAACGTCGATCGGCGGACGTGGTTTACCACCACGTGCCGGTTCTAGATTCGGTGAGCGAATATCTTTCGGCGTACCCGTAAACTGCGGTTTTGGCATTTCGATCTTCAACTGTACTTTAGCACCATCCTGTGCGTTTACCGCAACCGCGAGACCCGCCACGATGGCCATCAGCATCATTCCACTTAGTTTCATGTGTCCCTCCTTATCGAGCTTCCATAGAAGCTATTTCTGTTCTTTTACAGACCCTTGGTTAGCGGTAGATACCCCTTTGGTACCTACCCCAAATTTGTTTTCTAACGCAATCACACCCTTGCGCAAACCTCTGTTACGTTAGCGTCCTTTACTGCGGAAACTCCCCGCATATGCGTACCGGACGACGCACCCGATCCAACCATTTTGGTTGCCCGTAAGCCACAAGCGCACCGCTATGCGGTACAGCCTTGCAGGTGGCAACAATCTCATGCCACGTCAACGCTAAATAGGCCGTTGAGAGGGCATCCGCTTGCGCCGCAGTCTTCGCACTCGACCAGACAGCCGGATGTTTAGCTGCGGCTACGCCCTGCCTTACATCCACAACATGTGCACCCTTGACTTCAAAACCAGAACCACTGATGGCACTATCCAACAAACGCACATGATGCAATCCGGCTCGTTCCTGCCAATCACCACCCACGCCAACAGGCCATCCAGACTGTCCATCATGCGCCGAACCACGCGCCAACACAGTACTGGTCCCGCCATGCATGAGAAAGTCGAAGAAATCCCAATCTTTTTCGAGCATGTCGCATGCCAAGTCAAGGGCAAATCCCTTACCAATGGCACCAAAATCGAGTTCCAACGGCGTGTCACGACCTTGCCGGTCAGGTTTAACCGCGATCAGTAAGTTCTTATCATCGATCACCAGCCGATTCATGCCACACGTTGCCAGAGCTCGCTCGCGTTCCTGTACAGTCAGCGCAGACCACCGATGTTTCACATCTCGCAACGCATCCATGACTGTGCCAACGGTTACATCGAAAGCACCTTTAGTTGCTGCGCAAAGTTGCGTTGAAATCAGCAATAACTCCATGAATTCAGGGGCAACTCGATAGGGTTCCCCTGGCTTCAGGCGACTGATTTGAGCGACTTCGCTCACATCCAGAAAGCGACTGATTAACTCTTCCAGACGGTCCAATTTTGTGAACACCGCGTGCGCGGCACTCTGGGCAAGTTGCTTCTCGTCAGTGGCGATCATCAACTCAAACACCGTAGACATGGACTGGTGTTCAAACTTTTGGACAACAGGCATCATATTTCAAAGAGCGCTTAATGAGGGAATCGCGCACAGCGAGCTGTAGACGATTCCCTCGGTTTCCTGCTTTACTCTTTACGACCACCAGTTAGCAACATCCAACCGGAGACCGCCAAGAATAACAGTGTTGTCACACGATGACCCCAGAGCATCACCCACTGGCAACTTTCACCGAACCAAGGCATCATCGGTGCCACAGCGGTGAAAATCACACCCGCGCCAAGGAGCATCACGAGCATCCACAAGACACTCCGTTTCTGATTGGCAATACGCCGACCTCCACGGAACCAGATGAGTGCCACGAGGCAGGCTGCGAAAAGCCCACCAGCCACCATGTGGAACACCAGCACATAGCCTGTGAGCAGATGGAAGAACCACCCCAACAAACCGGAGAAGCCGAGATACACGCTGGCAGCCATCAACCCCATAGCGGACAGTTTATCCAGTGTTTCTATCAGCTTCTCAGAGGGCTTCCCGTACGGAATGCCACCTTTTGAGAGCACGGCGGGTACTGCAGCCGCAACAAAGGCAACCGCTACCAAGACTAGAATTGTGAAGACCACCCAGAGGAACACCTTGAACATCGGACGCATCAGGAAGGTTGTTCCAAACACCTTGTTGTAGCTACCACTGAGGTCCATAAACTCGCTTTGCGCTTTCACCAGCGTGCGCGTCGTCAGCAACGGACCAGTGGATGCCACCTTGCCGAAGAAGAACGAGGAGCTCACTGTATGGCAGTCTGCGCATTTGGCAGGTTTGGCACCACGGGCCATACGCGCTGGACGCACATCATGTCCAACCGCCCACGAGACAGCTTGGGCAGCCTTTTCGATGGTTGCCTTCAGCGACCCATCGGCCGCAACTTCCCAGACCTGACCATGCGCCACATAGACCGCATGCTTCTGACCCTCAGCGGCCAATTTTTTGAGCCCTGCAGCCACCATCTCTTCTGTCAGTGTGCACGCACTGTCTCCCAATGCTTTGACATTTTTCGCAACATACTCTGTGAGCAGCGTTGAGAAAGCACCGTCCTGGTACCATCCGACCTGCGGTTGATCCACCTTCATTGGCGCATTGGTCGAAATCATAGCGTCATTTTCGCCACCACGGAAAAAGAGGGTATCCCCTAAAATAACTGCGCCAAACCCTTTGGTCACAGCTAAGGGCGATGCATCCAACGTTTGCAGTAGCTCAGCCAGACGTTTTTCATTATCTTGCCGCGCATAAAGCGCATCTTCCGAAAGCTTCTCTAGATTCGCGTGCGGATCATACGCCGGAATCGCAGGAATCAGGTTGGTTGCCGTCTGGTAGTACCACCCATCAGCGGAATGGTCTTCGCCAACCAGTTCAGCACGCCCATCGACATTCTTAGCGAAAAGGCTTTTCTCCACCAGCAACACCGGGGTGCCCGGAATGTTAGGGTTGGTCTTCAGTGTAGCCAGCATGCCCCCAACCTGTTCACGAACATCCAAGAGTCCTTGACAAGCTGTCTTAACCGCCTCAGGTAACATCGGAATGATCTTGGACGGGTCCTCCTCGTTACGAACTCCCCAGAATGCAGGCCAAGCCATACGACGTGGCTCAATCTTGCCCGTCTCATTCTTGACAAAGACGGGTTCGAGGATAAAGGGCTGGGGTGTCGCCCAGCGTGCTCGCCCATAAACGCCCATCCGATTGGCGCGAGAGGTACGAACTTCTGCCAGTTCACCTTTTTCGGTCACACCGGAATGGCAAGCGGTACAGGTCAATGTGCTGAAGTGACTAACTGGAATACCCACATGTTGGGGCGCAGGCGCACCATGGCGTCCCGCCTGTACACCATCGCTTCCCATATGACACCCGGCGCAACTTGCAGTCGCTCGGACCTTATCCATGGCACCCATCGCATCAGCCTCGGTGCCCAGTGCAATCGCATGATCTTCACCATTTCCATGACAATCGGTACACCGCATCCCAGCGCGCAAGTGGACATCACCATCGATATCCTTATGATGTTTACCCGCTTGCGAAGTTGAGTGACAATTCAAACAGTTTTCATTGCGTGGTTGGCCGACATCTAAAACGGTGCGGTTCTTAGTATCAAACTGGTTCTTGTCGTAAACCACATGCGGTGGCACAGCATACACAGAATCATCGCGATTAAGCCCGCGCAAAAGCCCCCAGTACTCCGGAACACGCGAGCCCATGCCGCGTACGTCACCCAAACCGAGCGCACCCGTAGCGGCCCAGCGATAGTTCTGTCTCAGAATCTGCCGAACCCATTCGCTGTGATCATACGCATGACTTTGACTGTGACAGGCAAAGCAGTTGATCTCAACTGGGCCTGAAACATCCCAACGTGCACGCGGTCCACCTTCGGCATAGAGATCCTCTGGGTCGGCAATATCGCCACCCGGCATATGCCGGCCGAACGTATTGACCCACTCCCAATCCGTCATTCCCAACTCGCCCGGCTTAAAGGTGCCAGGCCAGCTCCGCAAGCTCATGGGAACCTGAGAACCGCTTTGCGGATCAATCAGAAACCAAGGTTGCGCGGGCTGCGTTTTTGCGTCTTTAGATTGCGACATATTGAAGTGCCAGCCCGACGCGATGCTCGCGTAGTCGTGGCACTGTCCACAGGTCTTACGTGTGCTCATTGGCAGCGCACCAGGTGCCTCAGGAACAATCGCATCTCCAAATTCATCATTGAGTGCAAGACGATGCACTGGTGTGTTTCGTCCGCCATCCCAATGTGACGCAACCTTCGCATGCACGAGAGCCGCCGCGCCAGCCAGTGTGATTATTAACAACTTTTTCATAACAGGTCCTATTCGTCCTATGAGTCCTCTAAGACCCGATTCAAGATACATGAAACTCTTCTGGCTTGAAGTAAACCGTCTTGCGTTCAGCAACCGAACGGTTAGCAGCTAAAACCGCCACAGCTGATTCATAGGCCAACGAGGCCGGGCAGTTCAGCAGATCCGGCTTGTTGCGACGCACCGCAAGGAAGAAGTTTTCCAAATGTGGCATATGTGCGGGTTTGAGCAAATCGACGGGCAACGGCCAACCATCAGCTTCTGCAGTTACGCGCACATCCAGCGCGACATTGGACGTCACAGTGGCAGCCACAGGTTTCTTAACCGGCAAGACCAATCCCATCTTGGCAAACTGATCCCAACTCGGAACGCCTTCGCGCACTTCGCGCTGCGCGGCATTACCTCGCGCGGAGATCTCGGAAATAGTCAGCGAACCATTTTCACCCATGAACTGTTCATAAAAACCACCGCGACTCGACGTGGTCAAAACCTGATAGTAGGCGCGATTGATCACACCGGACTTGGTCTTAAACTCGTAGATGGCCATGACATTGTCGTTCATTTCACGATTGTAGTAATCGTTTCCGCCAATCGCCGTGACTGAAACAGGAACGCAATCCCAAACCCAGAAGAAAAGGTCGATCTGATGCGAACCGAGGTCAACCATGGGACCTCCACCGTACTTCGCGAACCAACGCCAGTTCTGGAACTGTTCCATGTTCTCGTAACCGTACTTCTGCAACGTCTCGGTCGGGATGTTCAGACGTTCACGCACCGAGAGGAACGGCGCCACCGAGCGATTCCACTGCCCATACGCATGGGTCACACGACCTAGCATATTGGCTTCGCGAATCACCCGATTGATTGCATGCATGTAACGAGGATTGGAGCGACGCTGATGTCCGATTTGCAAAAGCTTGCCTGTGCGGCGCTGACCCAAAACCATCGTTTTAGCTTTTTCCAACTGGTTCGACATCTCTTTTTCGCAGTAGACGTGCTTACCTTTTTCCATGCAGTAGACCGAGTGTTCGGCGTGCATCCAGTCGGGCGTTGCAATGATGACGCAATCGATATTCTTATCCTCTTTGTCGAGCATCTCTCGGTAATCTTCGTACACATTAACGTCGTGCCCCAATGAACGCAACCGGCCACGCGCCATTTTCCGACGGTACTCCCAGATGTCACAGACCGCACGAAAACGTACACCCGGAATCTTCATTGCCGCATCGGTCAAAATCTCGCCTTCGGCACCATAGCCAATCACAGCAACGTTCACATCATCATCTTTCGGTCCAATGGTATGAGCCTGCTGACTGAGCACATTAAACGTCGGCAGAATCGAAGCGGCTGCCGCCGTGGTTTTAATAAAATCTCTCCGATTGAAGGTGGTCGTATCCATAATCATTTCCTTGATGCGTTTTTAAAACGTCTGTTTTTTCTCGTTGCTTAGCGCCACGTCGTTTTTTGGCAGAGTGTTTTACATACGGGTGTAACGTGGACCATCACCGCCTTGCGGAAATGTCCATTCGATATTCTGGAACGGATCCTTAATCTGACAGGTCTTACAGTGCAGACAGTTGGAGAAGTCGACATGAATCTCGCCATCCTCCAAACGATAAACTTCTGCAGGGCAAAACCGCTGACAAGGAGCGTTGTACAGTTTAATGCATTTCTCGCAGACCTTGCGATCAAGAATTTTCAGATGACACGGCTGATCTTCATCATGGATTGTGCCGGACATGAAAACATCGGTCAAACGGTCTGGCGAAGTCGCTGAGGCTTCGATAGCATCCGCCTCTGGCATCCGCCCACCTTTAAGAGGCAGCATTTCCTCATGATCCGGTGCCATCGGAACCTGCCAGAAGGGAAACTTACCGAAAGTGGC